>NZ_JBEYWW010000013.1:0-239661 GCF_040644635.1 Microbispora sp. NPDC046933
ACTGAACCACCCCATGCCGCGCGCATTCGGCCTGGTAGCGGGCCGCGGTGTACTCACTGCCCCTATCGGAGTGAAAGATCACACCGTCCACGTCATGATCTGAGCTGAACGACGTCATGCTCGCGCTACGTGAGGGCCATGCCATCACACCCGCTCGGGAGATGAGCGATGGCCTTCTGCGCTTCATGGCCATCGCGACCACTTTGATCACTCGCGGCCGGGATGTGGATCTCGGTGGCTTGCCGGACCACGAACGCCCTGTGACCGTGGTCATCGAAGAACTGGAGAACGGGCTACATCCCTCGCAGGCGGGTAAAGCTCTCGAACTCGTACGTAGGGCAGTCAAGGACGACGGAGCGCAGGTGCTGTTCACCACGCACAGTCCCGCACTGCTATCAGGACTATCCGCCGAGGACCACAGGTCCGTCATCGTTTGTTCACGGGACCCGGAGACGCAGGAGTCGATGCTCACTCCACTACCCGAGCTGGACGGATATCCCCGGCTTATGGCCCAGGGCGACCTGGGGTCCGTCGTGACCGCGGGACTGCTGAGCGAGGAGCGGCACAGCGACTTCTCCGAGTTCGACCGGCTCATGGGGATCAGCTGATCATGGCTCGCCGCGTGGAGTTCGTGGACACATCGATCCTCTGCAATCTTCTCGACGTACCGGGCAAGAACCAGCACCAGCGAGAGATCGCGGAAGAGCTGCGGCTGAAGCGACGCCAGTGCGATCTAATCCTGCCCGTCACCGCGAATCGAGACCGGCAACCACATCGCACAGCTCGGGAACGGGCACGACCGACGGGATCGAGCAGAGAAGCTTCATGCGCTCCTCGACCTGGTCATCAGGGGTCAGGCGCCGTGGGTACTGCACACAGTGGAGTGGGGCGAGCTCTTTCTGCGCGAACTCCTCGGAGGCGGCGGCACGGGAATCGGACTTGCGGACCACGCGATGAGTGGGCTTGGCCTCGGCGACCTGTGCATCCTGACCGAGCGGGAGATGTACAGACGACGCGTGGCCGGGGTCGAAGTCGGGATATGGACGCTGGACGGACAGCTCAAAGCGCACGAGTGACCTGACCCTGCCGCGGGACAACGGCGTACGGACGGCCGCCGCGATCGGGGGCCGTCCGTACGCCGATGAGACGTCAGAACGGGCAGGTGCTGCGAAACTCCTCGACGAGCAGGCCGCTGCTCGGGCCGGGGCAGAGGAACGTGCCGTAGCGGGTGTCGTCGTCGACGAACCGCTTCATCCAGGCCACGGCGTACTTGCCGATGGTGGTGTTGGTCGTGTTCGGCGCGAAGTGGGTGGCGTTGTTCAGCTCCAGGTACGCCTTGTCGAGCGACGAGGGCAGGCTGGTGTAGAAGGGCACCGCGTGCGAGGCGACCGGCGCGACCGTGTCGTTGTCCGCACCGATGATCAGCGTGGGGGTCTGCACGCCCGGCCAGGTCTTGTCGAGGTTCCACGGCGTCAGTGGGACCGCGGCCCGCAGGGAGGGCCGGTCGGCCACGGCCTCCAGCGTGCCGCCGCCGCCCATCGAGTGGCCCATGACGCCGAGCCTGGTCGCGTCCACCCGGCCGCGGACCGAGCTGCGCTGGGTCAGGTAGTCGAGCGCGGCCAGCAGTTGCCGGCCCCGGCTGTCGGGCTGGTCGAGCCTCGTCAGCGTGTCGATGTTGAACACCACGAAGCCGTGCGAGGCGAGCCGGGCGGCCAGCCAGGCGAGGCTCGACTTGTCGGCCGTGTAGCCGGGGGCGACGGCCACGCCGCCGAAGGTCCCCTCGGACGTGGTCGTCGGGTAGTAGATGGTCCCACCGCCGAAGCCGCTCACCGACAGCGACGACACGTCGATCTGCGCGGTCGCGTACGGCCCGCGCGACGCCTCCAGCAGGGCGTCGGTGGGGTCGGGGCCGTGTACGGCGGCGTGGGCGGCGGGAGCGGCGAGGCCGCCGGCCAGTGCGAGCAGCACGACGAGCGCCAGCGTCGTGACCGCGGAGGACATGCGTCGCAGCAGTGGGGTTGGGGGGTGTGTCGGCACGTCGGTGCACTCCCTGGGGGTAGGAGTGGGACCGGCCACGCGGGCCGGTTCCCGCGAAACGGTTTGACCGCCGTCACTGTCGCGCCGTCAACCCCGGACGCGCATCGGTGAAATCACCGGTCCCCGCGACTCACCGGCCTCACGACAGAAGGCGGGTCAGTTCGACCCGGGAGCGCACGCCGAGCCTGGCGAAGATGTTCCTCAGGTGGTGCTCGACCGTCCGCGGGCTGATGAACAGCCGGGCCGCCACCTCGCGGTTCGTCGCGCCCTCCGCCACGAGGCCGGCGATCTGGAACTGCTGCGCCGTGAGCAGCCGGCCGGCCTCGGAGCGGGAGCCCGAGGGCCGCACCGACTCCCCGGCCGCGCGCAACTCCGCGCGAGCGTGCTCGCTCCACCGGCGGGCGCCGTACCGCTCGAACGTCTCCAGGGCGCCGTGCAGATGCTCGCGGGCGGCGCCGGGGCGGCGCGACCGCCGGAGCATGCCGCCGTACAGCAGCCGCGTGCGCGCGGTCTCGAACGCGCACGCGCCCTGACGGTGCAGTTCCAGCGCCTGTGTGAAGCGCTCCCCGGCCTCGGCCGGAGGCGCGAGCAGCGCGTGGCACCGGGCGGCCAGCGCCAGCCGGTCGGGGTCGCGGGTGCTGTCGGCCCAGCGGTCCAGCACGACCAGCGCGTCCCGCGCCTGCGCGAGGTCCCCGGTGCGTACGGCGCTCTCGACGAGCAGCGGCGTCGCCATCACCCGCACGACGAGGGGGTCGCCGGTGCGGGCCACCGCGCGCAGGCGGTTCACGGCGTCGGCGTGGCGGTTCGCCGCGACGTCCAGGTGGGCCAGGGCCAGCGTGCCGAGCGCCTCGGCCACGCTGACGCCGTGGGCGGCGGCGAGCTCGACAGCCCGCGCCGCACGCAGGGCGCAGGTCTCCTCGTCGCCCGCGACGGCGGCGGTGAACGCGAGCCAGGCGAGGTGCTGCGCGCCGCTGGTGGCCCGGCCCGTCTCCTGCGCCAGGCGCAGGCCGTCCATGGCGTTGGCCGCGACCGCGTCGTAACGGCCGCTCCACAGCTGGGCCTGGATCAGGACCTCCAGCATCTGCGGCATGCTGGCGACCGCGCCGTGGGCACGCGCCACCTCGACCGCCCGGGACGCCAGGGTGAGCGCGTCGGCGCCGTTGCCGAGCAGGAGGTTCGCGACGCCGCCCCACACGAGCACCGAGGGGCTGCCGACCGAGGGCGTCACCTGGGCGACGTGGCGCAGCGACGCGGTGGCCTCGCGGTGCCGGCCCCGGAACGTCGCGGCCATGCCCGCGAGATACTCCAGCGCCAGGCGCGTGACGTGGTCGTCGTCGGGCCGTCGCAGCGCCTCGGCCCGCCGCGCGATCGCCAGGAACCGGCGGTTGTCCCCCGCCAGGTAGCTCGCCTCGCCCGCCCGGACCAGCGCGCGTACGGCCTGCTCGCGGTCGGTGTGCAGCAACCGCTCCGCGGCGTCGAGCAGCGTGTCGCAGGCGCTGTCGGTCTTGCCCGCACGCAATTCCAGGCTGCCCCTCACCAGTTCGGCCCGGCCGCGCACCTCGGCCCCGGCCGCGAGCGTGTCGATCCGGGACAGCAGCGACCTCGCGCGCTGTGGCTGTCCCGCCTGCCAGGCGTGCCGGGCGGCGGCGGCCAGCCGTGCGGCCCTGGCCTCGCCCTGCCCGGTGAGCTCGGCCGCCCGTTCGAGGACGCGGAACGGTTCGGGGAAGGCCACCGCCTTCGGCACCGCCGCGAGTGCCCGTACGAGGTCGTCGGCGAGTTGATCGGGGGGCCCGTCGAGGGCGGCGGCGCGGTGCCAGGCCCGCCGCAGCCGCTGGTGCTCCCCATCCAGAAGGCTCGCCAGCAGGCGGTGCGCGGCCCGCCGCCGGGCCAGGGACGACTCGGCGTACGCCACGTGCCGCAGGATCGGGTCGGCGAGGTCGAAGCCGCCGTCCGGCGACTCGACGACGACGCCCGCGGTCTCCGCCGCCTCCAGGGCCGCCAGCCCGCACCGCGACTCGGCCGCGCGCACCAGCGTGACCGCGTCGATGCCGGGATCGGCCGCGATCAGCAGGACGAGGTCGGCGGTGCCGGCGGGCAGGCCGCGGAGCCGGTCGGCGTACGCCCGCCACAGCCGTCCATCGCGCGGCGGCGTCTCGGGCGGTGGCGCCGAGCCCTCGCGGTGCCCGTCGGTCAGCGAACCGGCGAGTTCGGCCAGCGCGAGCGGGTTGCCCCGGGCCGCCCGGACCAGCGCCGCGCGCAGGTCCCCCGGGAGACCTTCGGGGATGAGGTCGTCGAGCACCTGCCGGGACGCCCGCTCGTCGAGCGGGGCGAGCGGAAGCGGCGGCAGGTCGCCGGGGGCCGTCCCGGGCTCCGCGGAGGCCAGCAGCACCGCGACGGGGGCCGTCCGCACCCGGCGGGCCACGAAGCAGATCGCCTCCCGGCTGGGGGCGTCGAGCCACTGGAGGTCGTCGGCGCACACCAGCACCGGGCGCCCGGCGGCCTGCAGGAGCCGCAGCAGCGCGGCCGGCAGCGCCAGGCCGCCCGCGCCGGCGCCGGTCCGCAGCGCCTCGGCGAGCACCCGCGCGCCGGATCCCCGGCCCGGCGCCGGCGCGTCCAGCCGGTCCGCGATCGGGCGGAGCAGGGCGTGCAGCCCGGCGTACGGCAGGTGGGTCTCGCCTCGCACACCCTGGGTGCGGAGCACGAGGAGCCCCTGCTCGTCCGGGGTGCCGGTGGCCGCGTGCGCGGCGGCGAGGTCGAGCAGTGCGGTCTTGCCCATACCCGGTCCGCCGAGGAGGAGCAGGCATCCGCCCGCACCGGCCCCGGCCCGGTCCACGAGCGCGCGCAGCGCGTCCGACTCCTTGTCACGACCCCTTAACGCCCCCGACCGAACACCGGTCAAATAAGACATGCATCAGTGTTACGCGCACATTACGCAATTGAGAAGGGCTTCCAATAAGTAACCCCGCCGGGCACGCACCCGGCGGGGTTATCAGGAGTGGTGACGCGTGGGGCGTCAGACGCAGACCGTGCGGACGACCTCCGCGAGACGGTCCGCCACGGCCTTGGCCTGGTCGTGCGACTCGGCCTCGACCATGACCCGGATCATGGGTTCGGTGCCGCTCGGGCGGATCAGCACGCGGCCCGTCTCCCCGAGCTCGGCCTCCGCCTCGGCCACGGCCGCCCGCAGTTCGGGCGCGGACGCCTTCGACTTCGCCACGTCCCGGACGTTGACGAGCACCTGCGGCAGCTTCGTCATCACCGACGCGAGGTCGGCGAGGGAGCGGCCCTGCCGGGCCACCTCGGCCATCAGGTGGAGCGAGGTGAGCAGGCCGTCCCCGGTGGTGGCGTGGTCCAGCATGATCACATGACCGGACTGCTCGCCGCCGAGGGTGTAGCCGCCGTCCTGCATCGCCTCCAGGACGTACCGGTCGCCGACCGCGGTCTCCACCACCGACAGGCCTGCCTCCCGCAAGGCGAGCTTGAACCCCAGGTTGGACATGACCGTCGCGACGACCGTGTCCTTGACGAGGCGGCCGTCGGCGTGCATCGACAGGGCCAGGATCGCCATGATCTGGTCGCCGTCGACCTCCTCGCCCGTCCCGGTCACCGCGAGGCAGCGGTCGGCGTCGCCGTCGTAGGCGATGCCCAGGTCGGCGCCGCTTTCGACGACGGCCTCCCGCAGGGCGGCCAGGTGGGTCGAGCCCACGCCGTCGTTGATGTTCAACCCGTCCGGGGCGGCGCCGATGGTCTCCACGGCCGCGCCGGCGCGCAGCAGCGCCTCCGGGGCGACCATGTGCGCCGCGCCGTGCGCGCAGTCGACGACGACCCGCAGCCCGTCGAGGCGGTGGGGCAGGGTGGTCAGCAGGTGTGAGACGTACCGGTCGGCCTCGCCGTACGCCTCCCGGACCCGGCCCACGGACGCGCCGACCGGGCGGTCCCACTTCTCCCCGAGCCGTTGCTCGATCTCGTTCTCCACCGCGTCGGGCAGCTTGTAGCCGCCGCGGGTGAAGAACTTGATGCCGTTGTCCGGCGCGGGGTTGTGCGACGCGGAGAGCATGACGCCGAGGTCGGCGCCCAGCGCGTTGGTCAGGTACGCGACCGCCGGGGTGGGCAGCACGCCGAGCCGCAGGACGTCCACGCCAGACGACGCGAGGCCGGCGACCACGGCGGCCTCCAGGAACTCTCCTGAAGCCCGCGGGTCCCGGCCTACGACCGCGATCGGGCGGCCGCGCCGCCCGACACTGGCGTGGAACGCCCCGGCGTCGCCGAGCACGTGCGCGGCGGCCACGGACAGGTCCATGGCCAGTTCCGCGGTGAGGTCGCGCCCGGCGACCCCACGTACCCCGTCGGTGCCGAAGAGGCGCCCCCGCGAGGGGGCGCCTACGGGCTCCCGCGACATTAACGCTTGCTGTACTGCGGAGCCTTGCGGGCCTTCTTGAGGCCGTACTTCTTCCGCTCCGTGGCGCGGGCGTCACGGGTGAGGAAGCCGGCCTTCTTCAGCGGCGGGCGGTTGACCTCGGCGTCCAGAGCGGCGAGCGCGCGGGACAGGCCCATGCGCAGCGCGCCGGCCTGGCCGGTCACGCCACCGCCGTCGATGCGGGCGATGACGTCGAACGCGTCCTCGGCGCCGAGCACGACGAACGGCTCGTTGACCAGCTGCTGGTGCACCTTGTTCGGGAAGTAGCTGTCCAGCGAGCGGCCGTTGATCGTCCACTTGCCGGTGCCCGGCACGATGCGGACACGGGCGATGGCCTCCTTGCGGCGGCCGGTGCCGTACGAGTTGCCCGTGGTGACGGGCTTGCGCACGACGCCCTCGCCGGCGGGGGCCGACTCGGTGGTGTACTCGGAGGGGAACTCCTCCGCGGAGTAGTCTTCCGGCTCGCCCTCGACGAGCGTCTCGATACCGGTGGGCTCGGCCACGGTTCTCCTCTTAACTTTCCTGGCTCGCGATTACTGGGCGATCTGGGTGATCTGGAAGGGCACCGGCTGCTGGGCCTGGTGCGGGTGCTCGCCGCCGGCGTACACCTTGAGCTTCTTGGCCATCTTGCGGCCCAGGGCGTTCTTGGGAAGCATGCCGCGGACGGCCTTCTCCACGGCCCGGTCCGGGCGCTTCTCCATGAGCTCGCCGTAGCTGACGGCGCGCAGACCGCCGGGGTAGCCCGAGTGGCGGTACGCCTTCTTCTGCTCGAGCTTGTTGCCGCTCAGGGCGATCTTGTCGGCGTTGATGACGATGACGAAGTCACCCGTGTCGACATGCGGAGCGAAGATCGGCTTGTGCTTCCCGCGGAGCAGGGTCGCCACCTGGCTGGCCAGCCGGCCGAGTACGACGTCGGTCGCGTCGATGACGTACCACTGACGTTCGACGTCGTTGGGCTTCGGTGAGAACGTGCGCACGGCAGTGCCTTCTGTCGGAATGTGAACTCTCGGTAGGTTGCGCAGGCACGGCGACAACCTCCGTCTCCACATATACGGGAGAAGACGCCGGACGCGCCGTGCACCGGTCTGCAGGCAGACCGATCCACACACAACGAACTAGCAGACTACCGACCCGATGCCGCCTGGTCAAAACGGCGAGAGGGACGGGCCATTGGAACGACTCATTTGAACGTTCATCAAATCCATACCCAATGGCCTCTTCTTCCCCATGACGCAGATCCCTATATTTGACTGCGGTATGTCGCAGACCCCTCACAAAAATCACACCTTCCGTGGCCCCTTAAGGGGGACTCAGATGGGTCTGCTGGCGTGCGCCGTGGCCATCCTGCTCACCGGCGTCGTGATCGGCAGGATGAGCGCCAGGTCGAGCGAGGTCGACGACGTCTATCTGCGCAAGTCGGAGCCGTCCCCGTCGCCCGGCGCGAGCACGGCGGGCGCGGTGCCGCGCGACCGGCCCACCCTCGACCACGTGCTGCGCACCGTGGCTCCGGTCGTCCCCCGGCAGGTGCCGCAGCGCCGGCCCCAGAAGGAAAGGCCGCCCTCCACATTGATCGACGGCTCCGGCGGCGGCTCCCAGTACTCCGTCATCACTCCGGGGACGGACGGTGGCGGCGACGCGTACGAAGCCGAGTCGATGCGGTCCGCCTCGATGGAGGCCGAGGTCGTGCGCCTGGTCAACGCCGAGCGCCGCAGGCACGGCTGCCGGCCCCTGCGCGTGGACCCCCGCCTGGTGGAGTCCGCCCGCGCGCACTCGGACGAGATGGCGTCGAGCAAGCTGTTCCGGCACAGCTCCCCAGGGGGCGCCTCTCCCTGGGACCGCATGGGCGCGGCGGGCTACTCCGACGGCGGGGCCGAGACGATCGCCAGGGGCTACCAGACCGCCGAGGCGGTCGTACGCGGCTGGATGGCCGGGCGGAGCGACCGCGCCACGCTGCTCGACTGCCGCCTGGTCGCGACCGGGGTCGGTGTGAGCACGGGCGAGGGCGGCCCGTGGTGGACCGAGGACTTCGGGTATTCCTGACCCTTCCTCGTCTGTCCAATTAGCCGACTAATCTCAGCGGCATGGGTTATCCCGGCGACCAGCAACCACCTCCGCCGCATCATCCCCCGGATCCCCGCAGGCGGGACCTGCCGCCGTACTCGGGCGGGGACGACTCGCCCCTCGCCGGCCATCGCGACGCGCCCCCCTATGGCGGCGGCCAGCCGCCGTACCAGCGCGAGCAGCCGCCGTACGCCGGAGAGCGATCGCCCTATGAACGCGAGCAGCCGCCATTCGAACGCGAGCAGTCGCCCTACCAGCGTGAACCGTCGCCGTACGCCCGCGAGCGATCGCCCTATGAACGCGAGCAGGCGCCCTACCCGCCCTACCAGCAGCAGCACCAGCCCGAGCAGCCGCCGTACGGCGGACGTGGGCCGTACGAGCAGGAGAGCCCGCACCGGATGGAGGAGCTCGCGTCCGGCCCCGGCCCGTACGCGTCCCCGTCCGCCGGCCAGCCGGTCGGCGGCGACTGGGACGCGCGGCGGCAGCCGGCGGCGCCGCGGGTGCCTCCGCCACCGGAGCCCGTGTGGGATCCGGACGCGAAGGGCCCGCTGTGGCGTCGCCCCTGGGCCCTCGGCCTCGCCCTGCTGGCCATGATCGGGGTGCTGTTCACCGGTCTGTGGTACGCCGCGCGCAACGAGAAGCCGCCGGTCGCCGCTCCGTCGCCCACCGCCCGTTCCTCGCCGCTCGTCCCCGAGGGCCCTCTCGGGAAGTTCGGCTACGCGGCCTCGCGGGCGACCGACAAAAGACCGCTGTCACTGCGGGAGCTGTTCGCCAAGGGCAAATTCGTCAAGAACAAGCGGTCGTACGTCCGCACCGTGTCGCGCAAGGAGAAGAAGTGCGCGGACGGCGTCACCGGCGACAAAATCACAAAGGCGCTCAAGGCGGGCGGATGCACGCAGCTTCTGCGGGCGAGCTTCGCGGACGCCAAGGGCACGGTCATCGGCACCGTGGGCGTCGCCAACCTGAGGACCTCCGCCGCGGCGAAGAAGGTCGCCTCCGCCGGAGGCGGCGGCGAGCGCAAGGACTACCTGAAGCCGCTGCCGGGCAAGGACGAGGCCACCAAGCACCTCGGCACCGGCGAGGCGTACGCGGGCGGCTGGACCCACGGCCACTACGCGATCCTGCTGTGGTTCCAGTTCAAGGACGGCCACAAACCAGCCAAGAACGAGCTGAAACGGCTGTACCAGACCGCGGTGGACGTCACCGACGCGACTGTTTTCCCTGCCCTCGACGCCCGCGCGCTGAACGGTGGCCCCAGCTGAGGCCAGGCGTTCCCTGAGGTGGGAGCCGGTGGGCGAGCCGGGGCGGCACGGACCGAAACGCCCATAGGGGCACGCCGATCGCGTCCGCGCCGTTACGCTTCCGGCTATGCGTGGCAAGGATTCCGGTTCCGAGCACGAACACGAAACGGCGTGGGCCCGCCACGAGGCGGACGCCGAGGGCTCGGCGACACCTCCGACGCCACCTCCGAGCTTCGGCCAGACCCCGCCGCCCGGGTTCGGGCAGCCCCCGGCGGACGACGGCACGGCCTGGGCCCCGGACGCCGCCGGCGCGGCTCCGGCCATGCCGCCTGCCGTTCCCTACCCCACCAGGTACGGCCTGCCCGGCGGCCTCAGCGCACCGGAACCGCCCGCCGACGACCCGGAGAGCACGAACCGCTTCAGGGCCGTTCCGGCGTACGGCCCTCCGCCGGCCACCCCGGGCGTACCGGGAGACGCCGGTGTGCCCAGGAACACCGGCGTATCGGGGGACGCCGGGTCCCTTCCCGCGCCGCGGCGCCCCGGCGACGAGGCGTTCGACCGGCCCGTGCCCGGCGAGCCGCACCCCGGAGCCGGCCACGGAGCCGGCCACAGTGCCGGCCCCGGAGCCAGCCACAGTGCCGTGCCGCCGCAGCCCGCGTACGGCGCGGGACCGCCCTCCTGGCAGCAGCCGGAGGGCCAGGGAGTCCACTCGTGGCAGGCCCCGGGCGGCCACGGCGACCAGCGATATCCCGGGTACGGCCCGCCCGCATGGCAGCCCCCGGCTCCGGCCGCGCCGCCGTGGCAGCCTCCGGTGGAGCACGCCGCCGATCCCCGGCCGCCCGCACCGGGCCCGGGCGCCCCGGCGTGGCAGCCGGAGGGCCAGGGTGCTCCGTCCTGGCAACCCGAGGGCCAGGGCGTTCACTCGTGGCAGCCCCCAGCCGACCCGAGCGCCCCGTCCTGGCAACCCGAGGGCCAGGGCGTCCACTCCTGGCAGCCCCCAGCCGACCCGAACGCCCCGTCCTGGCAACCCGGACAGCCGCCCTGGCAACCCGCCCAGAGCGCGGGCGGCCCCGCGTACCCGCAGGCTCCCTCGCCTCCGGGCCCGCAGCAGCCCGCACACGGCCCCGGCGCGCCCGGAGCGGGCACCGGGCCTCAGCCGCCCGCGTACGGCCCCGGGGCGCAGTCCTGGCAGTCGCCGGCGGAGGGAGCGAACCCGGCGGCCTGGCAGCCGTCCGCGGAGAGGGCCGACCCTGCGGCCGGCACGGGAGCGCAGGCGTGGCCTCCGCCCGGCCCTGGAACGCCCGCCTGGGAACCGCCCCCGGGCCCTGCCCCGCAGTCGTGGCAGCAGGAGCCGCCCCCTCCGGGCGCCAGGGCCCCGCACGTGTGGCCCGCCCCTGCCGACGAGCCCGGCGCGCATTCCGGGGTACAGCCAGGCGCACAGCCCGGGACACAGCCCGGCGGCGTCACCTCCTGGCCCTACTACTCCGGCAACGAGTCGCAGTGGCCGCAGGGCCCCGCGCATGCCGGGACGGGTGACACCGGCCCCACCGGCCCCGCCTCGGGGCCGCCCCCGGGAGCCGCCGAACCGGCCGCTCCCGGCGCCTTCGGCGCCTCCCCCTCGCCGTACGACACAGGACGGCAGGGGGAGGCCGGTGCCCGGGAGCCGTACGACGAGGGCTCTCACGGCCGGTCGTGGCACGACCCGGCGGGGCCCGCCGCCTGGTCGCAGCCCGGCGTCCCCGCGGCACCGGGCCCCTACGCGCCGGATCAGCGGAACACCGGTGGCCCGTGGGCCACTCAGCCCAGTGGGACGGCGCCCGGCGTGCCGTCGTTCCCCGAGTGGGGGCCCGCCCCCGCCGGGGGGCAGCCGTCCGGCGGGGAGGCGTGGCCCCAGGCGCAGACGTCCCAGCAGGGGTATCCACCCGCGAACCCGCCGCAGTACGGGCCCCAGCATGGGTCTCAGCATGGGTCTCAGTATGTGGCTCAGCACGCGCCGCAGGACGGGCCCCAGCATGAGCCGCAGCATGAGCCGCAGTACGGGCCGGCCCCGGAATCTCTGGCGCAGCCCGCACCGCCTTCGCCCGGTTCGGCGAACCCACCCGGGCAGGAGCAGGCCTCCGGCACCCCCGACCCCGGGGCGCACCATGGCGCGCCGCCCCAGCCCGGTCCGGGAGTCCCGGCCGCGCAGCCGCAGGCGTACCCGCAGGGGAGCACGTCCGCGGAGTCGATCCGCCCCGGAGAGCCCGGCGACGTGCCCGTGTGGCCACCGCGGCTGCCGGGCGAGCCGTACCCCCAGGGGGAAGTGCCGGCCGGCACCTCCTGGCCCCCCACGAACGCCTACCGGAACGAGCCCGGCACGGCGCAGGCGCCCGAGGACCCTCCCGGCGATCGGGCGGGCACGAGCGAGCCGGGCGACGCGCTCGCTCCCCCCGGCACACCCGACCACGCCGACATGCCCGGCCACGTCGGCGCGCCGGACCACACCAGGACACCCGCGGACACGCCCCATCACGCCGGTGCGCCCGCGGACGAGCGCCCGCCGACCGGTGACGCGTACCCGCCCGCCGGCGGCTCGCCCGCCGACGAGCAACCGCTCCCGGGCGGCGTGAACGCGGACGCCCCCGCCGGGCACCCGTCCCCCACCGCCGCGGGCGACGGCCCATATCCGTACGAGCGGACGACCGGGCAGGCTCATGCCGCTGCCACGGAATGGGCCACCGGAGAGGCCGCGGGGGCGGGTGCGCCCGCGCCGGGCGGTTCCACGCCGGACGCTCCCCCGGGGAGCGTCCCGCCACCGGACGCGCCGGCGTCGTATCCTTCCGCGCCGGGTCACGCCGGGCCGCCCGAGGGTTTCGGGACCGAGATCGCCCATGCGGTGACCCCGGTCGAGGGGTTCCCTGTGCCCGGCACACCGTACGAACCCGGTCAGGCTCTCGAATCGCAGCTCGCGTCCCTTGACAGGACGACGCAGCCGCTGCCCCCGCCGCAGGCCGGGGAGCCGTTCCAGGCACCCGCGCAGACATCGAGCGCGCCAGGTCAGGCGCAGGACAGCGCACCGTCCGGGACACCGCTGGGGAGACAGGACGAGGCACGGGATCACACCGCGTCCCAGTCACCGTCCCAGTCGCCGTCCGAGACGTCCCCCTCGGATGTCCCGCCATCCGCCGCGCCCCCGGGTGCGGCGTCATCCGACATGCCGCCCACGGGCCCGTCCGCGAGCGATGGCGCCACCGGGCCGGACTCCCCCGACCCCAATTCAGGACAGATGGCGACAACCTCTCCCACGACCGGTTCGTCCTCGCAGCCGACCGGCGAGACCCCGTTCGCGTTCACTCCCGTGACACCGGCCAAGGCGGGCAAGCCGGCGCCTCCACCCGGATTCGGGCCGAGTCCCTCCGCCCCCGGGGGCCTCGCCCCGGGGGGCAACCTCCCGGCGACGCCGGGCCCCGCCGGCCCTCCCCCCTCCGGCGGGAAGGTCAAGCGGATCCTGATGGCCGCCGGAGCGGTGGTCGTCGTGGGGGCGATCGGCACCGCGGCCTACTTCGCCTACTCCGGCGAGCCGGACGGCGAACAGGCCGCTCGTCCGCCGGCGGCCACCACCGCGCCCCCCTCCAACGAGCCGCAGCCGAGTTCCACGGTCGCCTCCGCCATCCTCGACTCGGAGCAGACCGACCCCAAGACCCTCAAGCCGGGAGAGGCGTTCCCGGACGAGAAGGTGACGCTGGCGGGGCGGACCTACCGCCGGGTCAAGGTCGACGTGACCGACGACTGCGCGAAGGCGGCGGCGGGCGCGTTCGCTCAGGCCCTCACCGAGCAGCAGTGCCGCAGGGTGCTCAGGGCCACGTATGTGGACGGCAAGCGCCGGTACGCGGTGACCACGGGCATCGCCGTGCTCCCCGGCAAGACCGAGGCCCTCGCCGCGGACCAGGCCAAGGATCTCGGCGCGAACGTCTGGTTCCGCGGCCTGGACGGCGACCAGGCGAGCGGAGCGGACAAGGTGTCGATCTCCGGTGGCTACGCCGCGGGCATGGTGTGGGGACGCTACATCGTCTTCAGCTACGCCACGTACGCCGACGGGCACACACCGGACGCAACCGACAAAAACCTCTCGCCGATCAGCGGCGTCTTCCGCGACAACATGGCCAAGGTGATCGAGAAGCGCGCCGCGCGCTGACGTTCCCGGCGCGTGGCCGGTGTCAGGGGCGTGGCCGGTGTCAGGGGCGTGGCCGGTGTCAGGGGCGTGGCCGGTGTCAGGGGCGTGGCCGGTGTCAGGGGCTCAGTGTGCGCACCCGGCGGGTGGCGGCGGCCCGCCGCGCCAGTTCCTCCGGCTCGGGGTAGCGCACCTCCTCGAGCGTGAGACCGTGCGCGGGCGCGACGTGCACACCCGAGTCGCGTACGGCTCTCGCCAGCACCTCGGCGGGCCACTCGACGGGCCGCCTGCCCTCCCCCACGGTCAGCAGCGAGCCGACCAGCGCCCGGACCATCGAGTGGCAGAAGGCGTCGGCGACCACGGTCGCGAGGAGGATCCCGTCCTCGCCCCTGACCCAGTCGAGCCGCTGCAGCTCGCGGATCGTGGTGGCGCCCTCGCGCCTGCGGCAGAAGGCGGCGAAGTCGTGCTCGCCCAGCAGCCGGGCGGCCGCCGCGTTCAGCAGGTCCACGTCCAGCGGCCGGGCGTACCACAGCACCTCGCGCCGCCGCAGCGGGTCCACGCCCCCGGGGGCGTCGCCGACGCGGTAGCCGTACCGGCGCGACAGCGCGGAGAACCGGGCGTCGAAGCCCTCGGGCGCCACGCTGACGGCGTGCACCCGCACGTCGGGGGGCAGCACACCGGCCAGCCGCCTCGTCAGCGCAGCGAGCCACTCAGCGCCGCGCTCCTCCCACGCCTCTTCCGGGTCCGCCGGGACGGGGGCGCGCCCGGACGAGGCGGCGGCCAGCGCGGCGAGCGGGAGGTCGACGTGCGCCACCTGCCCCCTCGCATGGACGCCGGCGTCGGTGCGTCCCGCTACGGTGAGCGACGGCGGGGCGTCCAGGCGCAGGATCCTGCCCAGCGCGTCCTCGATCTCCCCCTGCACGGTCCGTCGCCCCGGCTGGCGCGCCCACCCCGAGAAGTCCGTGCCGTCGTAGCCCAGGTCCAGCCTCAGCCGCAGTTCTCGCTCCACGCCATCCCTCGTACGGTGCCTCGTAGGGTGCACAAACGAAGAGCGGGCCCAGCGTCCCCGGAAGGGAAACTGGGCCCGCTCACAAAGCCTGGGATCAGGCCTCGTCCTTCTTGTCACCCTCGACCGGCTGGGCGGCGGCCTCGGGGGCCTCCGCCGTCTCGGCGGCGGTGCCCTCGGCGGCCTCGTCCTGCGCGGCCGGCGTCTCCTCGACCTCGGCCGGAGCGGCCTCGGCGGCGGGCGCGGCCGGAGCGGTGCGGGAGACCCTGACCGGGTTCAGCTGCTCGGTGACCAGCTCGATGACCGCCATCGGAGCGGCGTCGCCCTTGCGCGGGCCGAGCTTGGTGATCCGGGTGTAGCCACCGGGACGCTCGGCGTACGTCGGGGCGATCTCGGTGAAGAGGTGGTGGACGACGCCCTTGTCGCGGACGACCGTCAGCACCTGGCGACGGTTGTGGATGTCGCCCTTCTTCGCCTTGGTGATCAGCTTCTCCGCGAGCGGGCGGAGACGCCTGGCCTTGGCCTCGGTGGTGGTGATCCGGCCGTTCTGGAACAGCGAGGTGGCGAGGTTCGCCAGGATCAGCCGCTCGTGGGCCGGGCTGCCGCCGAGGCGGGCGCCCTTGGTGGGCTTGGGCATGTCATGCTCCTCATGGATAACCCGCTCCGGCCGTGTCAGGTACCGGGGTCGGGCCGACCGGCGTACCGGTCGTGACTTGTCATCGCCGTCTCATGCCGCCCTCGACGGGCGGCACGAGACGGTGTGATGCGGGTGCCGCTCAGTACTGCTCGGTCTCGATGAACCCGCCGTCCTCGTCGTCGTACCCGCCACCGGCGACGGCGGAGGGGTCGAACCCGGGCGGGGAGTCCTTGAGAGCCAGGCCCATCTCGTGCAGCTTCTGCTTGACCTCTTCGATCGACTTGGCGCCGAAGTTGCGGATGTCCAGCAGGTCCTGCTCGCTGCGGGCGACGAGCTCACCCACGGTGTGGATGCCCTCGCGCTTGAGGCAGTTGTACGAACGGACGGTGAGGTTGAGCTCCTCGATCGGCAGCGCCAGGTCGGCCGCGAGAGCCGCGTCCGTCGGCGACGGGCCGATGTCGATGCCCTCGGCCTCGACGTTGAGCTCACGGGCCAGGCCGAACAGCTCGACCAGGGTCTTGCCGGCCGAGGCCACCGCGTCGCGGGGCTTCATGGACGGCTTGGTCTCGACGTCGAGGATCAGGCGGTCGAAGTCCGTGCGCTGCTCGACACGGGTGGCCTCGACCTTGTAGGTGACCTTGAGGACCGGGGAGTAGATCGAGTCGATCGGAATCCGGCCGATCTCCTGGCCCGGCTGCTTGTTCTGGGCGGCGGAGACGTAGCCGCGGCCGCGCTCGACGGTCAGCTCCATCTCCAGCTTCGCCTTGCCGTTCAGCGTGGCGATGTGCAGGTCGGGGTTGTGCACCTCCACACCGGCCGGAGGCGCGATGTCGGCGGCGGTGACCTCACCCGGGCCCTGCTTGCGCAGGTACATCACCACGGGCTCGTCGTGCTCGGACGAGACGACCAGCGACTTGAGGTTCAGGATGATGTCGGTGACGTCTTCCTTGACCCCGGGCACGGTCGAGAACTCGTGCAGCACGCCCTCGATGCGGATGCTGGTGACCGCCGCCCCCGGGATGGAGGACAGCAGCGTGCGCCGCAGCGAGTTGCCGATGGTGTAGCCGAAGCCCGGCTCGAGCGGCTCGATGATGAACCTGGACCGGTGCTCCTCGAGCGACTCCTCCTGGAGGCTCGGGCGCTGTGCGATGAGCATCAGGATCTCCTGGATCCGGGACGGCCCCGCCACGGTCGACGAGGGGTCCCTGGGTTACGGCGACGCCCGCTATTTGACGCCGCTCGCCTACAACCATGATGCCGTACGGCCGGGAGTGTACCGGCCGTACGGCGTCATGAAGTGCCGGGGCCCTACTACTTGGAGTAGAGCTCGACGATCAGCTGCTCCTGGACCAGCGTGTCGATCTGCTGGCGGACCGGGAGCTGGTGCACGAGGATGCGCATGTTCTCGGCGGAGACGCCCAGCCACGCCGGGACGGTCTTGTCGCCGGCGGTCGCGCGGGCCACCTCGTACGGAAGCAGGTTGCGCGACTTCTCGCGGACCTCGATGATGTCGTGCTCGCGCACGCGGTACGACGGGATGTCGACCTTCTTGCCGTTCACGAGGAAGTGGCCGTGGCGCACCTGCTGGCGGGCCGCGTCACGCGACTCGGCGAAGCCGGCGCGGTAGACCACGTTGTCGAGACGGCTCTCCAGGATCTGGAGGAGGTTCTCACCCGTCTTGCCGGCCTTGCGGTTGGCTTCCTCGTAGTAGTTGTGGAACTGCTTCTCGAGGACGCCGTAGATGCGGCGGGTCTTCTGCTTCTCACGGAGCTGGAGCTGGTACTCCGACTCCTTCGGACGGCCGCGGCCGTGCTCACCCGGCGGGTACGGGCGGATCTCGATGGGGCACTTGGCGGACTCGCACTTCTTGCCCTTGAGGAAGAGCTTGGTCTTCTCACGGCGGCAGAGCTTGCAGTCCGGACCCGTGTAACGAGCCATTTCTCTCTACTCTCCTGAGCTCAGACGCGACGGCGCTTGGGCGGACGGCAGCCGTTGTGCGGGACCGGGGTCACGTCCTGGATGGACCCGACCTCGAGGCCGGTCGCCTGCAGCGAACGGATCGCGGTCTCACGGCCGGAACCGGGGCCCTTGACGAAGACGTCGACCTTGCGCATGCCGTGCTCCATGGCGCGGCGGGCGGCGTTCTCGGCAGCCATCTGCGCGGCGAACGGGGTGGACTTACGGGAGCCCTTGAACCCGACGTGGCCGGCGCTGGCCCAGGAGATCACGTTCCCGTTCGGGTCGGTGATCGAAACGATCGTGTTGTTGAACGTGCTCTTGATGTGGGCGTGCCCGTGAGCGACGTTCTTCTTTTCCTTGCGGCGCACCTTCTTCGGTGCGCCCTGGCGGCTCTTCGGCGGCATTGAAGCGCTAACTCCTGGAAATGTGGCTGCTAAGGACTACTTCTTGCCCGGCTTCTTCTTGCCGGCGACGGTCTTCTTCTTGCCCTTGCGGGTGCGCGCGTTCGTCTGCGTCCGCTGACCGTGGACAGGCAGCCCCTTGCGGTGCCGGATGCCCTGGTAGCAGCCGATCTCGATCTTGCGTCGGATGTCGGCCTGGATCTCGCGGCGGAGGTCACCCTCGATCTTGTAGTTCGCCTCGATGTAGTCACGCATCGGGACGAGCTCGGCGTCAGTCAGCTGGTGGACGCGCAGGTCGGGGCTGATGCCGGTCGCCTCAAGGATCTCCTGGGCGCGGGTGCGGCCGATTCCGAAAATGTAGGTGAGAGCGATCTCCAGCCGCTTGTCGCGGGGGAGGTCGACGCCAACCAGGCGGGCCATGGTCGGGCATTCTCCTTAGATGTGGCGGAGGTCTTGCGCCGCACTTCCCCTCCCATGCCCGGGCGAGGGCCCCGGCCTCCGACCGGGGGTCTCCCGCGTGGTACGGCTTTCGCCGCCTGCGCGGGTGTGAGACGCGATTTCGTTGTTCCGGCCCTCACGCGGGTCGAGCCCGCGCGTGACGGACTCAGCAGGGGCCTGGTGGCGACGTACCGAGAGCTGGGCTCAGCCCTGGCGCTGCTTGTGGCGCAGGTTGTCGCAGATCACCATGACGCGACCGTGCCGGCGAATCACCTTGCACTTGTCGCAGATCTTCTTGACGCTCGGCTTGACCTTCATAGTCCTTATTCGTTCCGCATACGGCCCGTCCCGCTGGCGGGGGGACCTACTTGTACCGGTAGACGATCCGCCCACGACTCAGGTCGTAGGGGCTCAGCTCTACGACCACTCGGTCGTCGGGCAGGATCCTGATGTAGTGCATCCGCATCCGCCCGCTGATGTGGGCCAGGACCTTGTGACCGTTGTCGAGCTGCACCCGGAACATGGCGTTCGGGAGCGACTCAATAACAGTGCCCTCAATCTCGATGGCGCCGTCTTTCTTGGCCATGGCCCTCGCGTTTCACTGATCGGATCGTCTGAGGCTTCGGAACACTAAGCAGCCGCGACCTTCGGGCGCTTCCAGAGAGCGGCGACCAGCCAGGTCGCCTAGGCGCAAAAGGTCATAGTGAACCGACAAAGGAGTGTACGACAACCCGGGCCGAATTGCGAAACGACGGCAGGGGTCCCGACACAACCAGATCACAGAGTACCCCCGGCGGGGGCATCCGGCCAATTCGGCGCCGGCCCGTTCCTCGGGCCGATTCCGGGGGAAGCCGCCGCACCCGCCCGCCCGGCACCGCCGAAATGCCGGGACGGGTGGGTGCGGCCTGATCACCGCGGGGGCACGGCCCGGACGGGGGCCGTACGTCGCGACACCGGACATCTACCCTCGTGCGGCTCCCGCGACGGCGACCCTCCGGTAAAGAAGGGGCCGCTCACCCGCAAGGGCTTCGGCGGACCCGCCCGACAGGACACGCTCGCGGCCTGCGGCCGTGCGGGGCGGTCAGGTGTTGCGCCGGGACTGTCCGGCCGTTCCGGAGATAGTGTTGATGAAGAGGATGACGCCCCAGGGGCCCATGACCCACAAGGGCCACGGATAGACGAAGTGGCCCGAGCTGACGCCGACGATGAGCCAGATCATCCAGTTCACGGCGCTGGCGCCCGCCCAGGCGGTCCAGGCGGCCTTCAGGCCGGCCCGCGCCTTGTCGTCACGCCGGGCCGGACGAGGCCGCGGTGCGGACTCGGTGGAGGCGGGCAGCCGGTGCAGGTCGATCTCGGGCAGGTCGGAGGTGAGCCTGGCCAGTTCCCCGTACGTACGGCTCTGGTAGACCTGCTCCAGCCGCTCGTTGAACTCGTCGATGGTGAGCCTGCCCTCGGCCACGTGCTCGCGCAGTGCCGCGGCGACCCGGTCCCGGTCGCCGTCCGAGGCCCGCATCTCAGGCGCTGCCGCCATCACCGTCTCCAGGCTGTTCGAGCGATACGACCATTATGGTGCACGTTCCGCCGGGGCGGGCGTGGCCGTCAGACGGTCTCTCCCGCCTGCGCGCCGGCGCCGGGGAAGCGGGAGGCTCCGCCGTCGAGCGCGGTGAGAACCAGGGGGCCGTTCTCCGTCACCGCGACGCTGTGCTCGAAGTGGGCGGAGGCCCGGCCGTCGAGCGTCACGACCGTCCAGTCGTCGGTCAGCACCTTCGTGCGGTCGGTGCCGAGGTTCACCATCGGCTCGACCGCGAAGCACATGCCCACCTCGAAGCGGGGGCCGCGCCCCGGCCTGCCGTGGTTGGCCACCCAGGGGTCCATGTGCATCTCGGTGCCGATGCCGTGCCCGCCGTACTCCTGGGGGATGCCGTAGCGGCCCTGAGAGCGCACGTACTGCTCGACCTGGTGGCCGATGTCGGACAGGTGCCCGCCGACCCGCAGGGCGGCGATGCCCCGCCACATGGCCTCCTCGGTCACCCGCATCAGCTCGGTCAGCGCGGGGTCGACCTCGCCGATCCCCACGGTGATCGCCGAGTCGCCGTGCCACCCGTCGAGGATCGCCCCGCAGTCGATCGAGATGATGTCGCCCTCGCGGAGCTTGCGGCGGTCGGTGGGGATGCCGTGAACGACCTCGTCGTTCACCGAGGCGCAGATCGTGGCGGGGAAGCCCTGGTAGCCCTTGAACGACGGGATCGCGCCCTCGCCGCGGATCGCCTCCTCGGCGATGGCGTCGAGGTCGAGCGGCGTCATCCCGGGCCGCACCGACGTCCGGAGCAGTTCCAGCGTCCGGGCGACGACCAGGCCGGCCGCACGCATCTTCTCCAGTTGCTCGGCGCTCTTGATCTGAATTCCGTGCCGGTTCTTCTTGAACACGTATCGCACCCCCTCCCGGAATTGTCCCATATAAGCCTGAACGCCACCCCATGAAGTGGAGTGGCGTTCCCGGCCGCGGTAATGATTCAGTCGGCGAACCGCCGCAGGGCCGACATCGCCCGCTGGGTGATCTCCTCGACCGGCCCGGTCGCGTCGACCCCCTGCAGGATCCCCTCGTCGGCGTAGAACGAGATCAGCGGCGCCGTCTGCTCCTGGTAGACCTCCAGGCGGCGCCTGATCGTCTCCTCGCGGTCGTCGTCCCGCTGGAAGAGCTCCCCGCCGCAGGCGTCGCAGACGCCCTCCACGGCGGGCGGGTCGAACACGACATGCCACACCTTGCCGCAGGATCGGCACGTACGGCGGCCCGCCAGGCGGCGTACGACCTCGTCGTCCTCGACGACCAGGTTGAGGACCACGTCGAGCGCCGTACCGAACTCGGCCAGCATCTTCTTGAGGACCTCGGCCTGGGGCACGTTGCGGGGGAAGCCGTCCAGGAGGAAGCCCTCCTGCGCGTCGTCCTCCGACAGCCGGTCCCGGACCATGGCCACGGTCACCTCGTCGGGAACGAGGTCGCCGCGGTCCATGTACTCCTTGGCGAGCTTGCCGAGCTCCGTGCCGCCGGAGACGTTGGCACGGAAGATGTCACCTGTCGAGATTTTCGGGATCGACAGGTGCGAAGCGATGAACTGGGCCTGCGTCCCCTTACCCGCTCCGGGGGGCCCTACCAGGACGACGCGCACTATCTCAGGAAGCCCTCGTAGTTGCGCTGCTGAAGCTGGCTCTCGATCTGCTTGACCGTGTCCAGACCAACACCAACCATGATCAGAATGCTGGTCCCTCCGAACGGGAAGTTCTGGCTCGCTCCGGCCACCGCCAGCGCGATGATCGGGATGAGCGAGATCACACCCAGATACGGAGCGCCTGCGGCCGTGAGCCTGTTGAGCACGTAGCTCAGGTACTCAGCGGTCGGCCGGCCCGGGCGGATGCCCGGGATGAACCCACCGTACTTCTTCATGTTGTCAGCCACTTCAGGGGGGTTGAAAGTGATGGACACGTAGAAGTAGGTGAAGAAGACGATCAGCAGGAAGAACGTGGCCATGTAGATCGGGTGGTCGCCCCTGATCATGTTCTGCGCCAGCCACTCGACCACCGCGTTGGGCTTCTGGCTGTTGCCGAACAGCGTGACCAGCAGCTGCGGCAGGTACAGCAGCGACGAGGCGAAGATGACCGGGATGATGCCGGCCTGGTTCACCTTGAGCGGGATGTAGGTCGAGGTGCCGCCGTACATCCGGCGGCCGACCATCCGCTTGGCGTACTGCACCGGGATGCGGCGCTGCGCCTGCTCGATGAACACGACGACGCCGATCATCACGACGCCGACGATCATCACGACGACGAACTTGAACGGGCTCTGCCGGTAGATGTTCACGAGCTCCGACGGGAACACCGCGATGACCTGGGTGAAGATCAGGATCGACATGCCGTTGCCGACGCCGCGGTCGGTCACCAGCTCGCCCAGCCACATGATCACTGCGGTGCCGGCGGTCATCGTGATGACCATGGTGACCAGCGGGAAGATGTCCTGGCTGAGCAGGATCTCCTTGTTGCAGTTCTGGAAGAGCTGCCCGGTGCGGGCCAGTGCGACGAACGCGGTCGACTGCAGCACCGCCAGCCCGATGGTCAGATAACGGGTGTACTGCGTGATCTTCGCCGTGCCCGCCTGGCCCTCCTTCTTGAGGGCTTCCAGCCGGGGGATCACCACCGTCAACAGCTGCAGGATGATGCTCGCGGTGATGTACGGCATGATGCCGAGCGCGAACACTGAAAGTTTCAACAAGGCGCCGCCGCTGAAGAGCTGCACCATCCCGTAGATGTTGGCAGCGTCTCCCGCCTGGGCCTCCTCCAGACACAGGGCCACGTTCCGGGCGTTGACGCCCGGAGTGGGAAGCACCGAGCCGAGCCGGAACAGCACGATGATGCCCAGTGTGAAGAGCAGCTTCTTGCGCAGGTCCGGCGTCCGGAACGCCCGGGTAATCGCGGTCAGCACGGTCCCTCCTGCGCGCCAGTGACGCGGTAACGGTCGGCGATGGCCCGCAAGGCGTCCATCGACATGTCTTCCTGCCAGAGTGCTTGGTCGGACACGGGTGGAGCCCCGTGCCAGGCGAACTCTAACGCACTACGGGCGCGGAGGCTCATAACGAACCTCCGCGCCTCGTGCAGCGTCATGCCTACAGCTCGGAAACCGAGCCACCGGCCGCGGCGATCTTCTCCTTCGCACTGGCGGAGAAGGCGTGCGCCTGCACGTTCAGCGCCACGGAGATCTCGCCGGTGCCCAGCACCTTCACGGGCTGGTTCTTGCGGACCGCACCCTTGGCCACCAGGTCGTCGAGCGTGACGTCGCCGCCCTGGGGGAACAGCTCCCCGAGCCTGTCCAGGTTGATGACCTGGTAGGTCGTCTTGAACAGGGCGTTGGAGAAGCCCTTCAGCTTCGGCAGCCGCCGCTGGAGCGGGACCTGGCCACCTTCGAAGCCCGGCATCACAGCAGTACGGGCCCTCGTGCCCTTGGTGCCACGGCCGGCCGTCTTGCCCTTGGAGCCCTCGCCGCGCCCCTTGCGGGTCTTGGCCTTGTTGGCGCCGGGGGCCGGACGGAGGTCGTGGATCTTGAGCGGAGCGTTCTCGGTCATGACTAGTCGACCTCCTCAACCTCGACGAGGTGCGACACCTTGGCGACCATGCCCCGGATCTCCGGGCGGTCCTCCTTGACGACGACGTCGCCGATTCGCTTCAGACCCAGCGAGCGCAGCGAGTCACGCTGGTTCTGCTGACCACCGATCTTGGACCGGGTCTGGGTGATCTTCAGACGAGCCATCGCTAGCTCACCGCCTTCGCGGCCGCCGCCGCCTCGGCCAGGCCCTCGGCGCGAGCCTTCAGCATCGCCTTGGGAGCGACGTCCTCGATCGGCAGGCCACGACGGGCGGCGATCTCCTCGGGCCGGCTGAGACCCTTCAGAGCGGCCACGGTGGCGTGCACGATGTTGATCGGATTGTCGGAGCCGAGCGACTTGGACAGCACGTCGTGGATCCCGGCGCACTCCAGGACCGCGCGAACCGGGCCACCCGCGATGACACCCGTACCGGGCGAGGCCGGACGCAGGAGGACGACGCCGGCGGCGTCCTCGCCCTGCACCGGGTGCGGGATGGTGCCCTGGATGCGCGGGACCTTGAAGAAGTGCTTCTTGGCCTCCTCGACACCCTTGGCGATCGCCGCGGGCACCTCCTTGGCCTTGCCGTAGCCGACCCCGACGAGACCGTTGCCGTCGCCGACGATGACCAGCGCGGTGAAGCTGAAGCGCCGACCGCCCTGGACGACCTTGGCCACTCGGTTGATCTTTACGACGCGCTCGATGTACGAGACGCCCTTGTCTGCGGCGCCACCGCGGCGGTCCTCACGACGGTCACGCCGCTCGCCACCGCCGCCGGCACCGCGACGCGGAGCTGCAGCCATCAGTGGTTCCTCTTCTCGTTGCTCTTGGGACGGGTCGTCGGTCGCGACCCACGGACCGGAGCCATCAGAACTCCAGCCCGCCTTCACGGGCGCTGTCCGCGAGAGCGGCGATGCGCCCCGCGTAGCGGTTGCCACCGCGGTCGAACACGACAGCGGTGATCCCGGCGGTCTTGGCCCGCTGAGCGAGAAGCTCGCCGACCTTCTTCGCCTTCTCGGTCTTGTCACCCTCGGCGCCGCGCAGCGAGACGTCCATCGTGGACGCGCTCACCAGCGTGTGGCCCTGAGTGTCGTCGACGATCTGCACGAACAGGTGACGCGTGGACCGGTTGACGACCAGGCGCGGACGCTCGGCCGTGCCGAAGACGTTCTTGCGGACACGGCGGTGCCGGCGGGCCCGGGAGACCGTGCGGGCGGCCGTGTGCTTGCCGAACGCAGTCTTTCCAGCCATGCCTACTTACCAGCCTTTCCGACCTTGCGGCGGACAACCTCGCCCTGGTAGCGCACGCCCTTGCCCTTGTACGGGTCCGGCTTACGCAGCTTCCTGATGTTGGCGGCGACCTCGCCGACCCTCTGCTTGTCGATGCCGTCCACGTGGAACAGGGTCGGCTTCTCGACGCGGAAGCTGACGCCCTCGGGGGCCTTGACGATCACCGGGTGGCTGAAGCCCAGCGAGAACTCCAGCTCCGTCGGACCCTTGGCCTGGACGCGGTAACCGACGCCGACGATCTCGAGCGTCTTCGTGTAGCCCTGCGTGACGCCCGCCACCATGTTGGCGATGAGCGTGCGGGACAGGCCGTGCAGCGCACGAACCTTGTTCTCGTCGTTCGGGCGGGTGACGGCGATGGTGCCGTCCTCGCCACGCGAGACCTCGATGGGCTCGGCGACGGTGTGAGTGAGCGTGCCCTTGGGCCCCTTGACCTGGACTTCCCGGCCGTCGATCGTGATGTCGACACCCGCCGGTACGGGGATGGGCAGCCGTCCGATTCGCGACATGCTGAGTGCCTCCCCTCGTTACCAGACGTAGGCGAGGACTTCCCCGCCCACTCCACGCTTGGTCGCCTGCCGGTCCGTCATGAGGCCGCCGGACGTCGAGATGATCGCGACGCCCAGACCGCCCAGAACGCGGGGCAGGTTGTCCTTCTTTGCATAGACCCGCAGACCGGGCTTCGACACCCGGCGCAGGCCGGCGATGGCGCGCTCGCGGCTGGGGCCGAACTTCAGCTCCATCACGAGGTTCTTGCCAACCTTGGCGTCCTCGACGCTCCAGCCCTGGATGTAGCCCTCCTGCTGGAGGATCTCCGCGATGTGCGCCTTGATCTTGGAGTAAGGCATGCTCACGGTGTCGTGATAGGCCGAGTTCGCGTTCCGCAGACGCGTCAGCATGTCTGCGATCGGGTCGGTCATCGTCATGGCCGGTGGCCTTCCTCACCGCGGTTTCCCCGATGGGACCTTCGGTGTGGTCGTGGGCGCTGTGGTCAGCGCCCGGTTGATATGACTTCTGTACGGCTGGCCCGCGGAGGGCTTACCAGCTCGACTTGGTGATGCCGGGCAGCTCGCCCCGGTGCGCCATCTCGCGGAAGCACACGCGGCACAGCCCGAACTTGCGGTAGACAGCGCGGGGACGGCCGCAGCGGGAGCACCGAGTGTACGCCCGCACCTCGAACTTCTGCTTGCGCGCTGCCTTGACCTTCAGCGACGTCTTCGCCATGATCAGGCCTCCTTGAAGGGGAAACCGAGGAGCTTCAGCAGCGCCCGGCCCTGCTCGTCGTTCTTCGCGGTGGTCACGACCGTGATGTCCATGCCCCGCTGCCGGTCCACCTTGTCCTGGTCGACCTCGTGGAACATGACCTGCTCGGTGAGGCCGAAGGTGTAGTTGCCGTTGCCGTCGAACTGCTTCGGCGACAGACCGCGGAAGTCCCGGATACGCGGCAGCGCCAGGGACAGCAGGCGGTCGAGGAACTCCCACATGCGGTCGCCGCGCAGCGTCACGTGTGCGCCGATCGGCATGCCCTCACGCAGCTTGAACTGCGCGATGGACTTGCGGGCGCGGGCGACGGCCGGCTTCTGGCCGGTGATGGCGGTCAGGTCGCGCACGGCGCCCTCGATGAGCTTCGAGTCGCGGGCGGCCTCGCCGACACCCATGTTCACCTTGATCTTGGTGATCGTGGGCACCTGCATGATGTTCTCGATGCCGAACTCCTCGCGCAGCTTCGCGATGATCTCCTCGCGGTAGCGCTGCTTGAGGCGCGGAACAACTCGCTCTTCAGTGGTGGCGGTCATCAGCTGTCCTCACCCGTCGCCTCGGCCTCGCCCTTGTCGGCGGCCTTCTTCTCGGGCTTCTTCTCGTCATCCTTGAGCTTCTTGACGTTGCTCACGTGGATGGGAGCCTCCATGGTCTGCACGCCGCCTTCCTTGGCGCCGCGCGGGCCCTGGTTGGTGACCTTGGAGTGCTTCTTGATCATGTTGACGCCCTCGACCACCACGCGCTCGTCACGCGGGTAGGCGGCGATGATCCGGCCCTTGGCGCCCTTGTCCTTGCCGGCGATGACCTGGACGAGGTCGCCCTTCTTCACGTGCAGCTTCGGCATCACAGCACCTCCGGCGCGAGCGAGATGATGCGCATGAACTTCTTGTCGCGCAGTTCTCGGCCCACCGGGCCGAAGATGCGGGTGCCCCGCGGGTCTCCGCTGTCCTTGATGATGACCGCGGCGTTCTCGTCGAAGCGGATGTAGGAGCCGTCGGGGCGGCGGCGCTCCTTCACGGTGCGCACCACGACAGCCTTGACAACGTCGCCTTTCTTAACGCCTCCGCCGGGAATGGCGTCCTTCACCGTGCCCACGATGATGTCGCCGATTCCCGCGTAGCGCCGACCCGAGCCACCGAGCACGCGGATGCAAAGGATCTCCTTGGCACCCGTGTTGTCGGCGACCTTGAGCCGCGACTCCTGCTGGATCACGTCTACTCCTGTGTGTCGTGCCGGTTCTCACCCTCGCGGTGAGCCTGGCCGAACCTGATGTGGTCTTTTTCCCTCGGCGACAGCCGTACGACCGCCGCCGCGGGCGGACGGGACCGATTGCCGGCCCCGCCCCTTGGACGCCATCATGGGGGGCGGTCTCCCACCCCCCACGAGGCGCGTCTGTGGTGTTACTTGGCCTTCTCGAGGATCTCGACGACCCGCCACCGCTTGGTGGCCGACAGCGGCCGGGTCTCCATCAGGAGGACACGGTCGCCGACGCCGCAGGCGTTCTGCTCGTCGTGGGCCTTGTACTTGGTCGTACGGCGGATGACCTTGCCGTACAGCGGGTGCTTGACGCGGTCCTCGACGGCGACGACGACGGTCTTGTCCATCTTGTCGCTGACGACCAGGCCCTCACGGGTCTTGCGGTAGTTCCGCTGCGTCTCCGCGGCCGTCTCAGTGGTCGGGGTCTCGGTTGCTTCAGACATCGCTCGGCTCCTTCTCGACCGTGACGATTCCGAGCTCGCGCTCGCGCATCACGGTGTAGATGCGGGCGATCTCGCGGCGGACGGCGCGCAGCCGCCCGTGGCTCTCCAGCTGACCCGTCGCCGCCTGGAAGCGGAGGTTGAACAGCTCCTCCTTGGCTTCCTTCAGCTTCTGGACCAGCACCTCCTGGTCCTCGACACGCAGCTCCGCGGCGGTCAGACCCTTAGCCATCACGCCTCACCCACTTCACGCTTGACGAAACGGCACTTCATGGGGAGCTTGTGCATCGCACGCCGCATGGCCTCGCGGGCCACGGGCTCGGCGACACCGGACAGCTCGAACATGACACGGCCGGGCTTGACATTGGCGATCCACCACTCCGGAGAGCCCTTACCGGAACCCATGCGGGTCTCGGCCGGCTTCTTCGTCAGGGGGCGGTCCGGGAAGATGTTGATCCACACCTTGCCGCCACGGCGGATGTGCCGGGTCATGGCGATACGCGCGGCCTCGATCTGGCGGTTGGTCACGTAGGAGTGCTCAAGCGCCTGGATGCCGAACTCGCCGAAGACGACCCGGGTGCCGCCCTTGGCGGCGCCGCTGCGGTCGGGCCGGTGCTGCTTGCGGTGCTTGACCCTGCGCGGGATCAGCATGGTCAGCTCCCTTCAGCACCCGGCTGCTCCGCCGGGCCGGTCTCGGGGGCGGCCTGCGCGGCCGCCTCAGTCCTGGGTGCACGGTCGTTACGGCCCGCGCCGCCACGGCGGGGACGGTCGCCGCCACGACGCGGACGCTCGCCCGCGCCACCGCGACGGTCGTCACGCTCACGACGCTGGCCCGCGCGGGCGCCGGCCGCGGCCGCCTCCCGCTCGGAACGGCTGGTCGGGGCCTCGCCCTTGTAGATCCACACCTTCACGCCGATGCGGCCGAAGGTGGTGCGGGCCTCGTAGAAGCCGAAGTCCACGTCCGCACGGAGCGTGTGCAGGGGCACGCGGCCCTCGCGGTAGAACTCCGAGCGCGACATCTCGGCGCCGCCCAGGCGGCCGGAGCACTGGACACGGATGCCCTTGGCCCCGCTCTTCATGGCGGACTGCATGGCCTTACGCATGGCCCGGCGGAACGAGACGCGGCTGGACAGCTGCTCGGCCACGCCCTGCGCGACGAGCTGCGCGTCGATCTCGGGGTTCTTCACCTCGAGGATGTTCAGCTGGACCTGCTTCTTGGTCAGCTTCTCCAGGTCGCCGCGGATGCGGTCGGCCTCGGCGCCGCGGCGGCCGATGACGATGCCCGGCCGAGCGGTGTGGATGTCGACCTGGACGCGGTCGGTCGTGCGCTCGATCTCGACCTTGGAGATGCCGGCCCGCTCCATGCCCTTCTGCAGCATGCGACGGATCGCCACGTCCTCGGCGACGTACGACTTGTACAGCTTGTCGGCGTACCACCGGCTCTTGAAGTCGGTCGTGATGCCGAGGCGGAACCCGTGCGGGTTAACCTTCTGGCCCACTAGCGGGTCCTTCCCTTCGGCTCGCGGGACTCCACGATCACAGTGATGTGGCTGGTCCGCTTGTTGATCCGATAGGCACGACCCTGGGCACGCGGGCGGAAGCGCTTGAGCGTCGGGCCCTCGTCGACCCACGCCCGGCTCACGAAGAGCGTGTCCCGGTCGAGCTTGAAGTTGTGCTCAGCGTTCGCGATCGCGCTCGAGAGCACCTTGTAAACGGTCTCGCTCGCCGCCTGGGGAGCGAACTGCAGCACGGCCTGCGCCTCCGAAGCGGGCAGCCCGCGAATGAGGTCCACCACGCGGCGGGCCTTCCGGGGCGTGTGGCGCGCGTACCGCGCCTGTGCCCTGGCTTCCATCGCTTTCTCCTCTAACTGCTGGCTTGAAGGCGCTTACCGCCGGCTGCGGCGGTCTTCCTTGACGTGGCTGCGGAACGTCCGCGTCGGGGCGAACTCACCGAGCTTGTGACCGATCATCGAGTCGGTGATGAACACCGGGACGTGCTTGCGGCCGTCGTGCACGGCGATCGTGTGACCGATCATGTCGGGCACGATCATGGAGCGCCGCGACCACGTCTTGATGACGTTCTTGGTGCCCTTCTCGTTCTGGGCGTCCACCTTCTTCTGAAGGTGATCGTCCACGAAGGGACCCTTCTTAAGACTACGTGGCATTTCGGCTGCTCCTACCGCTTCTTCCTCTTGCTCCGACGACGGATGATCAGCCGGTCGCTGGGCTTGTTCGGCTGCCGGGTGCGGCCCTCGGGCTTGCCCTTCGGGTTCACCGGGTGACGACCACCGGAGGTCTTGCCCTCACCACCACCGTGCGGGTGGTCGACCGGGTTCATGGCGACACCGCGGACCGTGGGGCGCTTGCCCTTCCAGCGGTTGCGGCCGGCCTTGCCGATGCTGATGTTGGACTGCTCGGCGTTGCCCACCTGGCCCACCGAGGCCCGGCAGCGCACGTCGACCTGACGCATTTCTCCGGACGGCATACGCAGCGTGGCGTACATGCCCTCCTTGGCGAGCAGCTGGATCTGCGCGCCGGCGCTGCGGCCGAGCTTGGCGCCGCCACCGGGACGCAGCTCCACCGCGTGGATGAAGGTACCGGTCGGGATGTTGCGCAGCGGCAGGCAGTTGCCCGGCTTGATGTCGGCCGTGGGGCCGTTCTCGACCTGGTCCCCCTGCTTGAGGCCGACCGGGGCGAGGATGTAGCGCTTCTCGCCGTCGGCGTAGTGCAGCAGCGCGATGCGGGAGGTGCGGTTGGGGTCGTACTCGATGTGAGCGACCTTGGCCGGGATCCCGTCCTTGTCGTGGCGGCGGAAGTCGATGATCCGGTAGGCGCGCTTGTGCCCGCCTCCCTGGTGCCGGGCGGTCACCCGGCCGTGGACGTTACGGCCGCCCTTGCTGTGCAGGGGGGCAAGCAGCGACTTCTCCGGCGTGCTGCGCGTGATCTCGGCGAAGTCCGAGACGCTCGCGCCGCGACGACCCGGAGTCGTCGGCTTGTACTTACGGATGCCCATCTCTTTCGTTCATCCTTCGTCGGTTCGTACCGGTCGGGGTCCGCCTCTCGGCGGTCCCCCCGGTGCTTGACTACTGGGGCGAGTCCCTCGCTCGGTGGCGAGGGGCCCCTCTCCCCGCTGCGGCAGGTGCTAGCCGATCTGACCGAAGATGTCGATCCGCTCGCCCTCGGCCAGGCTCACGATCGCGCGCTTGGTGTCCGGGCGCTGGCCGTAGCCGTGCCGGGTCCGCTTGCGCTTGCCCTGGCGGTTGATCGTGTTCACGCCGGTCACCTTGACGCCGAAGATCTGCTCGACGGCGATCTTCACCTGCGTCTTGTTGGCACCCTTGCGCACCAGGAACGTGTACTTGTTGTGCTCATCGATCAGGCCGTAGCTCTTCTCGGAGACGATCGGCTTGAGGATGATGTCGCGCGGGTCGGCGATCTTCTGCATCAGGCCTCTTCCTTCCCGCTGTTCGCCAGCCGGGCCACGACCTGGTCGTAGGCCTCACGGGTGAAGACCACGTCGTCGTGGCACAGCACGTCGTAGGTGTTCAGCTGTCCCGCGTCCAGCAGGTGGACCTCGGGCGCGTTGCGCAGGCTGAGCCAGGTCAGCTCGTCGTTCTCGTCGACCACGACGAGCACGCTGCGGGCCTGCGTGATCTTGCGCAGCGCCTCGAGGGTGGCCTTGGTCTTGGGCGTGTCACCCGTGACCAGGCTGCTCACCACGTGGACGCGGCCGCCGCCGGCGCGGTCGGACAGCGCGCCCTTCAGGGCCGCCGCCTTCATCTTCTTGGGCGTCCGCTGCTCGTACGAGCGCGGCTGCGGGCCGTGGACGGTGCCACCGCCGGCGAACTGCGGAGCGCGGGTCGAACCCTGGCGGGCGCGGCCGGTGCCCTTCTGCCGGTACGGCTTCTTGCCGCCGCCGGAGACGTCACCGCGGGTCTTGGTGGCGTGGGTGCCCTGCCGGCGAGCGGCGAGCTGGGCGACGACCACCTGGTGGATCAGCGGGACGTTGACCTTGGTCCCGAAGACCTCCTCGGGGAGGTCGACGGTCCCCGTCTTGGCGCCGCTGGCGTCGAGGACGTCAATGGTCGTGGTCACTTCGCAGCAACCCCCTTCTTGGCAGCGGTGCGGAGGAGGACCAGGCTGCCGTTGGCGCCGGGGATCGCACCCTTGATCAGGATGAGGCCCTTCTCGGCGTCCACGGCGTGCACCTTGAGGCTCTGGACCGTCGTGCGGACGTTGCCCATCCGGCCGGCCATGCGCAGGCCCTTGAAGACGCGGCCCGGGGTGGCGCAGCCACCGATGGAGCCCGGGGAGCGGTGCTTGCGCTGGGTACCGTGCGAAGCGCCCAGACCACGGAAGTTGTGGCGCTTCATGACACCGGCGTAGCCCTTGCCCTTGCTCTTGCCCGTGACGTCGACGTACTGCCCGGCCTCGAAGGTGTCGGCGAGGAGCTCCTGGCCGACCGTGTACTCGGAGGCGTCGTCGGTGCGAACCTCGGCGAAGTAGCGGCGCGGGGTGATGTCGTGCTTGCGCAGGTAGTCGCCCAGGGGCTTGTTCACCTTGCGCGGGTCGATCTGCCCGTAGCCGAGCTGGACGGCGGAGTAGCCGTCCTTCTCCGGAGTGCGGACCCGGGTCACCACGCACGGACCGGCCTCGACGACGGTGACCGGGATCACCCGGTTCGCCTCATCGAAGACCTGGGTCATGCCGAGCTTCTTGCCCAGGACGCCCTTGATCTGCTTAGCCATGTCAGTGCGTTCCTTAGAGCTTGATCGAGATGTCCACGCCGGCGGGAAGGTCGAGACGCATGAGCGAGTCGACCGTCTTCGGCGTCGGGTCGATGATGTCAATCAGCCGCTTGTGCGTACGCATCTCAAAGTGCTCGCGGCTGTCCTTGTACTTGTGCGGCGACCGGATGACGCAGTACACGTTCTTCTCGGTCGGCAGCGGCACCGGGCCAGCGACCTTGGCGCCGGTCCGCGTCACCGTCTCGACGATCTTCTTGGCCGAGCTGTCGATGACCTCGTGGTCATACGCCTTAAGCCGGATGCGGATCTTCTGTCCCGCCATAATGGCCTCGGTGTCCTTCGCTGTCGTCCTATAAAGCATCGCGCGGCCTGTTGCCGCAGGTCTGTTTCCACGTGACCGACGCCCGGATTCCGTCCGGTGTTCCGTGATCTGGCAGTGGCTTCGGTCGAAGTGCGGCCGAAAGCACTGCGAGATCACGGTCTCGTCGTCCGTGGAGGACCGTCTCCGGCCCCTGCGCGGTGCGGCGGTCAGGCCCTTGCGGACCCGACCGCCGCCCAGCGGTGCTGCTACTTGATGACCTTCGTGACGCGACCGGCGCCGACGGTGCGGCCACCCTCGCGGATCGCGAACTTCAGGCCCTCTTCCATGGCGACCGGCTGGATGAGCTGGACGGTCATCTCGGTGTTGTCACCGGGCATGACCATCTCGGTGCCCTCCGGCAGGTTCACCACGCCCGTCACGTCAGTCGTACGGAAGTAGAACTGAGGACGGTAGTTGTTGAAGAACGGCGTGTGGCGGCCGCCCTCGTCCTTGGACAGGATGTAGACCTGCGCCTCGAACTCGGTGTGCGGGGTGGTCGTGCCCGGCTTGATGACACACTGACCGCGCTCGACCTCCTCGCGCTTGATGCCACGCAGGAGCAGACCGACGTTGTCACCGGCCTGGCCCTCGTCGAGGAGCTTGCGGAACATCTCGACGCCGGTGACGGTCGTCGTGGTGCTCTTCTCCTTGATGCCGATGATGTCGACGGTCTCGTTGACCTTGACGACACCGCGCTCGATACGGCCGGTGACGACGGTGCCGCGACCGGTGATCGAGAACACGTCCTCGATCGGCATGAGGAACGGCTTGTCGGTGTCACGAACCGGCTCGGGGACGTTCTCGTCCACGGCGTTCATGAGCTCGATGATCGAGTCGCCCCACTTCTCGTCGCCCTCGAGCGCCTTGAGCGCCGATACGCGCACGACCGGCAGGTCGTCGCCCGGGAACTCCTGGGCGGACAGCAGCTCGCGGACCTCGAGCTCGACGAGCTCCAGGATCTCCTCGTCGTCGACCATGTCGGCCTTGTTGAGGGCCACGACGATGTAGGGAACGCCGACCTGGCGGGCCAGGAGGACGTGCTCCTTCGTCTGCGGCATCGGGCCGTCGGTGGCGGCGACCACCAGGATCGCGCCGTCCATCTGGGCGGCACCGGTGATCATGTTCTTCACGTAGTCGGCGTGACCGGGGCAGTCCACGTGGGCGTAGTGGCGCTTCTCGGTCTGGTACTCGACGTGCGCGATGGAGATGGTGATTCCGCGAGCCTTCTCCTCGGGCGCCTTGTCGATCTTGTCGAACGGGGTCGCCTCGTTGAGCTGCGGGAAACGGTCGTGAAGCACCTTGGTGATCGCCGCGGTCAGAGTGGTCTTGCCGTGGTCGATGTGCCCAATGGTGCCGATGTTCACGTGCGGCTTGTTCCGCTCGAACTTGGCCTTGGCCACTGGTCTGTCTCCTTAGAGATTCTGACTTGACTTGCGTCTTCTAACTCAGGCTGTGCACGGCGGGAGCACGCCCCCGCCCCGCACCGAGCGGAACTGCTCGTCCCGAGCCCTCTGGCGACGGGGCGACGATCTCTACGACGCCCCGCCACAGCGGTGCGGAACTATTCGCCCCGAGCCTTCGCGACGATCTCCTTGGCGATGCCCGGAGGCACCTCCGCGTAGGAGTCGAACAGCATGCTGTAGACGGCTCGGCCCTGGGTCCTGCTTCGCAGGTCGCCCACGTACCCGAACATTTCTGACAGCGGGACGAGGGCCCGGATGACCTTGGCCCCGGTCCGGTCTTCCATCGCCTGGATCTGCCCGCGACGACCGTTCAGGTCGCCGATGACGTCGCCCATGTAGTCCTCGGGCGTGGTGACCTCGACGGCCATCATCGGCTCGAGGAGCACGGGGTCGGCCTTGCGGGCGGCCTCCTTGAAAGCCATCGACCCGGCGATCTTGAAAGCCATTTCGGACGAGTCGACCTCGTGGAAGGCGCCGTCCTGCAGGGTGACCTTGACGCCGACCATCGGGTAGCCGGCCAGCACGCCGAACTCGGCGGCCTCCTGGCAGCCCGCGTCCACCGACGGGATGTACTCCCGCGGGATGCGGCCACCGGTCACCTTGTTCTCGAACTCGTAACCGTCGTTGCCCTCGCCCAGCGGCTCCAGGTCGATGATGACGCGACCGAACTGACCGGAACCACCGGTCTGCTTCTTGTGCGTGTACTCGACCTTCTCCACCTTGCGGCGGACGGTCTCGCGGTAGGCGACCTGCGGGCGGCCGACGTTCGCCTCGACCTTGAACTCGCGGCGCATCCGGTCGACGATGATCTCCAGGTGGAGCTCGCCCATACCCCAGATGACCGTCTGCCCGGTCTCCTCGTCACGGCGGACCTGGAAGGACGGGTCCTCCTCGGCCAGCCGCTGGATCGCGGTCGAGAGCTTCTCCTGGTCGCCCTTGGTCTTGGGCTCGATCGCCACGTTGATGACCGGGGCCGGGAACGTCATGGACTCCAGCACGACCTGGTTCGCCGGGTCGCAGAGGGTGTCACCGGTGGTGGTGTCCTTCAGGCCCATGACGGCGACGATCTGACCAGCCACCGCGGACGGGCGCTCCTCGCGCTTGTTCGCGTGCATCTGGTAGATCTTGCCGATCCGCTCCTTCTTGCCCTTCACCGAGTTGATCACGGTGGTGCCGGCCTCGAGCGTTCCGGAGTAGAGCCGGATGTAGGTGAGCTTGCCCAGGTGCGGGTCGCTCATGATCTTGAAGGCCAGGGCCGCGAACGGCTCGTTCGGGTCGGCGTGACGCTCGACGACCTGCTCCTCGTTGCCCACCGCGTGGCCCTTGAAGGCCGGGATGTCGGTGGGGGCGGGGAGGTAGGCGACGATCGCGTCGAGCAGGGGCTGCACGCCCTTGTTCTTGAACGCCGTGCCGCACAGGACCGGGTTGAGCGCACCGCTGATGGTCGCGCGCCGGATGGCGGCGACGAGCTGCTCCTCGGTGGGCTCGGTGCCCTCGAGGAAGAGCTCCATGAGCTCGTCGTCGTTCTCGGCGACGGTCTCGACGAGCTTGTCGCGCCACTCACGGGCCGCGTCGGCGTGGTCGGCCGGGATGTCGACGGTGTCGTACATCTCGCCCTTGGCCGCCTCGGCGCTCCAGAGCAGGCCCTTCATCTTCACCAGGTCGATGACGCCCTTGAAGTCGGCCTCGACGCCCCAGGGGAGCTGGACGACCAGCGGGGTCGCGCCCAGGCGGGACACGATCATGTCCACGCAGCGGTGGAACTCCGCGCCGACCCGGTCCATCTTGTTGACGAAGCAGATGCGGGGCACGCCGTAGCGGTCGGCCTGACGCCACACCGTCTCCGACTGCGGCTCGACGCCGGCGACGCCGTCGAACACCGCGACGGCGCCGTCGAGAACGCGGAGCGAGCGCTCCACCTCGACGGTGAAGTCCACGTGACCCGGAGTGTCGATGATGTTGATCGTGTGATCAAGCCAGCTACAGGTGGTCGCGGCGGAGGTGATGGTGATGCCGCGCTCCTGCTCCTGCTCCATCCAGTCCATGGTGGCAGCGCCCTCATGGACTTCACCCAGCTTGTAGTTGATGCCGGTGTAGAACAGGATGCGCTCAGTCGTCGTGGTCTTGCCCGCGTCGATATGGGCCATGATCCCGATGTTTCGGACCCTGGCCAGGTCAAGAGCGGTCGTGGTGGCCACTTCTTCGCGTCCTTAACTCGTCGTCGGTGCTCACTACCAGCGGTAGTGGGCGAAGGCCTTGTTGGACTCGGCCATCTTGTGCGTGTCCTCGCGCCGCTTGACGCTGGCGCCGAGGCCGTTGCTCGCGTCGAGCAGCTCGTTCATGAGCCGCTCGGTCATGGTCTTCTCACGGCGCGCGCGGGAGTACTGGACGATCCACCGCAGGGCCAGCGTGGTGCTGCGCGAGGCCTTGACCTCGACCGGCACCTGGTAGGTGGCGCCACCGACGCGGCGGCTCTTCACCTCGAGCGTCGGGCGGACGTTGTCGAGAGCGCGCTTGAGGGTGACGACCGGGTCGTTGCCGGTCTTCTCCCTGCAGCCCTCGAGGGCGCCGTAGACGATCGACTGCGCGAGGGAGCGCTTGCCGTCCAGGAGAACCTTGTTGATGAGCGCGGTGACCAGCGGCGAGTTGTGCACCGGGTCAGCGACCAGCTGGCGGCGGCCAGGGGAACCCTTGCGCGGCATGTCAGCTCTTCTCCTTCTTAGCGCCGTAACGGCTGCGGGCCTGCTTGCGGTTGCGGACGGCCTGGGTGTCCAGCGAACCACGGATGATCTTGTAGCGAACACCCGGCAGGTCCTTCACACGACCACCACGCACGAGCACCATCGAGTGCTCCTGGAGGTTGTGGCCCACCCCGGGGATGTAAGCCGTGACCTCGATGCCGTTGGTGAGCCGAACACGGGCCACCTTGCGCAGCGCCGAGTTGGGCTTCTTGGGGGTCGTCGTGTAAACGCGGGTGCAAACGCCACGCCGCTGCGGGCTCCCCTTGAGGGCAGGAGTCTTGGTCTTGCTGACCTTGTCCTGCCGGCCCTTTCGGACCAACTGCTGAATGGTGGGCACCGCGTCTCCGTTTCGTGCCTAGCCGGTGATACGTAGGACCCGATCGAGGTGGCGATGCCGCCTCTCACAGGCTCGCAGGTACTGCCGGTGTCATGACCTGCTGGTTTTCCATCCCCTTCGACCCCCGCGCTCGGGCGTGTCGCGCTCTAGTCGCATCACACCCGGGCGGACCCGGTCGATCTGGAGGAATCACACGGCGCCCCCCACACGCCTCTCTTATCGAGAAGCGGCATTTGAGCGCACGCGTGCGAGCCCACAGACGGGCACGAACGTAAAGCCTACCCGCCCCCGTACAACACGTCAAAACAGAGGAGGACGCCCCGGAGGGACGTGCCCCGCTGTCTCGACGTGCCGCTGCGCCGACGGCCCAAGCCGGACCGCCGAAGGACTCGGCCCCCCATCATACCGCCCCCACGAGCGGCTTCTCACGGTTTCCGCACCGTCCCCACCCGGCGTCGCGCGCCCGGCCCGCCCTCCGGCTCGCTCCAGAAGACTCGGACAGCGGAAAGCGGCCCGGAGCGGGATGCCCCGGGCCGCTTCCGTACGTCCCCGCCGCGGCGATCGCTCACCGCGGCGACCTGTCAACGGCCGTACTGGCCGAAGTCGTACTCCTCCAGCGGGACGGCCTCGCCGCTGCCCGAGCCGAAGGTGTAGTCCGCCGCCGAGCCGTCGTAGCCGCCGACCGTGTACATCGCGGCCTTGGCCTCCTCGGTCGGCTCCACCCGGATGTTGCGGTACTGGGGCATGCCCGTACCGGCCGGGATGAGCTTACCGATGATGACGTTCTCCTTGAGGCCGAGCAGCGAGTCCGACTTGGCGTGGATCGCCGCGTCGGTGAGGACTCGCGTCGTCTCCTGGAAGGACGCCGCCGACAGCCACGACTCCGTGGCCAGCGAGGCCTTGGTGATGCCCATCAGGACCGGACGGCCGGAGGCCGGCTGGCCGCCCTCCGCCACGGTCTGACGGTTGATCGCCTCGAAGCGCGGCCGCTCGACCAGCTCACCGGGCAGCAGCTCGGTGTCGCCGGACTCCAGCACGTTCACGCGCTTGAGCATCTGCCGGACGATGACCTCGATGTGCTTGTCGTGGATCGACACACCCTGCGAGCGGTAGACCTGCTGCACCTCGTCCACCAGGTGGAGCTGGACGGCACGCGGGCCGAGGATCCGCAGGACCTCGTTGGGGTTGCGCGCACCGGCGACCAGGAGCTGGCCGACGTCCACGCGCTGCCCCTCCGAGACCAGCAGCCGCGACCGCATCGACACCGGGTAGGCGACCTCGTCGGAGCCGTCGTCCGGAGTGATGACGATCTTGCGGGTCTTGTCGGTCTCGTCGATCCGGACCCGGCCGGCGACCTCGCTGATCGGAGCCACACCCTTGGGGATGCGGGCCTCGAACAGCTCCTGGACACGCGGCAGACCGTGGGTGATGTCGGCGCCCGCCACACCACCGGTGTGGAAGGTACGCATGGTCAGCTGGGTGCCGGGCTCACCGATCGACTGGGCCGCGATGATGCCGACGGCCTCACCGACGTCCACCAGCTTGCCGGTGGCCAGCGAACGGCCGTAGCAGGTCGCGCAGACACCGATCTTGGCCTCGCAGACGAGCGTGCTGCGGGTCCTGACCGTCTCGATGCCGGCGTTGACCAGCGCCGTCACCACGTCGTCGTTGATGTCGACGCCCGCCGACGCGACGAGCTTGCCGTCCACCTCGACGTCCTCGGCCAGGATGCGGCCGTGCACGTTGCTCTCGGCGTTCTCGGCCTTGACCAGGTTGCCCTGGGAGTCGCGCTCGCCGACGTGCAGCGGGACGGCCCGGTCGGTGCCGCAGTCGATCTCGCGCACGATGACGTCCTGCGCGACGTCGACCAGACGACGGGTCAGGTAACCGGAGTCGGCGGTCCGCAGAGCGGTGTCCGCCAGACCCTTCCGCTGGCCGTGGGTCGAGATGAAGTACTCCAGCACCGACAGGCCCTCGCGGAAGGAGGACTTGATCGGCCGCGGGATCGTCTCACCCTTGGTGTTGGACACCAGGCCGCGGATGCCGGCGATCTGCCGGACCTGCATGCGGTTACCGCGGGCGCCGGAGTTGACCATCATCCAGACCGGGTTGGTCGCCGGGAACGCGTTGACCATGTCGGTCTCGACGTCCGCCGTCGCGTGGGTCCAGATCTCGATGAGCTCCTGACGGCGCTCCTCGTCGGTGATCAGACCGCGGTCGTACTCCCGCTGGACCTTGTCGGCCCGCCTCTCGTACGACTCCATGATCTCGGCCTTGTTCGGCGGCGCCACGACGTCCTCGATGGAGATCGTGACACCGGCGCGGGTGGCCCAGTAGAAGCCGGCGTCCTTCAGCGAGTCGAGCGCGTTGGCCACCTCCACCTTCGGGTACCGCTCGGCCAGCTCGTTGACGATCGCCGAGAGCTGCTTCTTGCCGACCTGGTAGTTCACGAAGGGGTAGTTGGCGGGCAGCGTCTGGTTGAACAGGCACCGGCCCAGCGTGGTCTCCAGCCGGATCGGGTCGCCGGACTCCCAGCCCTCAGGGGCCTCCCAGCCGCGCGGCGGCGGGACGTCCTTGAGCCGCACGTGGACCTTGGCCTGGATGTCCAGCTCGTGGCGGTCGAAGGCCATGAGAGCCTCCGACACCGTGGCGAACACCCGGCCCTCGCCGAGGCCACCCTCCTTCTGGGTGGTCAGCCAGTACAGACCGATGACCATGTCCTGGGTGGGCATCGTCACCGGCTTGCCGTCCGCCGGCTTGAGGATGTTGTTGGTGGACAGCATCAGGATCCGGGCCTCGGCCTGGGCCTCGGCCGACAGCGGCAGGTGCACCGCCATCTGGTCGCCGTCGAAGTCCGCGTTGAACGCGGTGCAGACGAGCGGGTGGATCTGGATGGCCTTGCCCTCCACGAGCTGCGGCTCGAAGGCCTGGATGCCCAGGCGGTGCAGGGTGGGCGCGCGGTTGAGCAGCACCGGGTGCTCGGTGATGACCTCTTCCAGCACGTCCCACACGACCGGCTTGGACCGCTCGACCATCCGCTTGGCGGACTTGATGTTCTGCGCGTGGTTGAGGTCGACCAGGCGCTTCATCACGAACGGCTTGAACAGCTCCAGCGCCATCTGCTTGGGCAGGCCGCACTGGTGGAGCTTGAGCTGCGGGCCGACGACGATGACCGAACGGCCGGAGTAGTCCACGCGCTTGCCGAGCAGGTTCTGCCGGAAACGACCCTGCTTACCCTTCAGCATGTCGCTGAGGGACTTCAGCGGACGGTTGCCGGGGCCCGTGACCGGGCGGCCGCGGCGGCCGTTGTCGAACAGGGCGTCGACGGCCTCCTGGAGCATCCGCTTCTCGTTGTTCACGATGATCTCGGGCGCGCCGAGGTCGAGCAGACGCTTGAGGCGGTTGTTCCGGTTGATGACCCGGCGGTACAGGTCGTTCAGGTCCGAGGTGGCGAAGCGGCCACCGTCGAGCTGGACCATCGGCCGCAGGTCCGGCGGGATCACCGGAATGCAGTCGAGGACCATGCCGCTCGGCGAGTTGCGGGTGTTGAGGAACGCCGCGACGACCTTGAGCCGCTTGAGGGCGCGGGCCTTCTTCTGGCCCTTGCCGCTGCGGATGGTCTCCCGCAGGTTCTCCGCCTCGGCCTCCAGGTCGAAGCTGGCCAGCCGCTCCTGGATGGCCTGGGCGCCCATGCCGCCGCGGAAGTAGCGGCCGAACCGGTCGCGCATCTCGCGGTAGAGCAGCTCGTCGCCCTCCAGGTCCTGGACCTTGAGGTTCTTGAAGCGGCTCCAGACCTCCTCGAGCCGGTCCAGCTCGCGCTGGGCCCGGTCGCGGAGCTGGCGCATCTCGCGGTCGGCGCCCTCACGCACCTTGCGGCGGGCGTCGCCCTTGGCGCCGGTGGCCTCCAGCTCGGCCAGGTCCGCCTCGAGCTTCTTCTGGCGGGCCTCGATGTCGGCGTCACGGCGCTGCTCGATGTGCTGCCGCTCGACGGAGATCTTCGCCTCCAGCGACGGCAGGTCACGGTCACGCATCTCCGTGTCGACATGCGTGATCATGTACGCCGCGAAGTAGATGACCTTCTCCAGGTCCTTCGGGGCCAGGTCGAGCAGGTAACCGAGGCGCGACGGGACGCCCTTGAAGTACCAGATGTGGGTGACCGGAGCGGCCAGCTCGATGTGGCCCATCCGCTCGCGGCGCACCTTGGCGCGCGTGACCTCGACGCCACAGCGCTCACAGATGATGCCCTTGAAGCGGACGCGCTTGTACTTGCCGCAGTAGCACTCCCAGTCCCGGGTCGGACCGAAGATCTTCTCGCAGAAGAGCCCGTCCTTCTCCGGCTTGAGGGTCCGGTAGTTGATGGTCTCCGGCTTCTTCACCTCGCCGTGCGACCACTGCCTGATGTCGTCGGCGGTCGCGAGGCCGATGCGCAGCTCGTCGAAGAAGTTGACGTCGAGCACTAGATAATCCCCTTTTGAATCAGACCTCGTCGACGGTCATCGCGCCCTCGTGGGGACGCCGGGACAGGTCGATGCCAAGCTCCTCCGCCGCGCGGAACACGTCCTCGTCGGTGTCCCTCATCTCGATCGACATGCCGTCGCTGGAGAGGACCTCGACGTTCAGGCAGAGCGACTGCATCTCCTTGATGAGGACCTTGAAGGACTCGGGAATTCCCGCCTCGGGGATGTTCTCGCCCTTGACGATGGCCTCGTAGACCTTCACCCGGCCCAGGACGTCGTCGGACTTGATCGTCAGCAGCTCCTGCAGCGCGTAGGCCGCGCCGTAGGCCTCCAGCGCCCACACCTCCATCTCGCCGAAGCGCTGGCCGCCGAACTGCGCCTTACCACCCAGCGGCTGCTGGGTGATCATCGAGTACGGGCCGGTCGAGCGAGCGTGGATCTTGTCGTCGACCAGGTGCAGCAGCTTCAGGATGTAGATGTAGCCGACCGAGATCGGGTGCGGGAACGGCTCGCCGGAGCGGCCGTCGAACAGCCGCGCCTTGCCGTTCTCCCCCACCATGCGGGAGCCGTCCCGGTTGACCAGGGTGTTGCTGAGCAGGCCGACGATCTCCTCCTCGTGGGCGCCGTCGAACACCGGCGTGGCGACCTTGGTCCAGGGCTCGACCCTGTCCATGTCCTTCTCACGCAGGCGCTCGGCCCAGGCCTCCTCGAGGCCGGAGACGTCCCATCCGCGGGCGGCGATCCACCCGAGATGTGTCTCCAGCACCTGGCCGACGTTCATCCGGCCGGGCACGCCCAGCGGGTTGAGGACGATGTCGACCGGGGTGCCGTCCTCCAGGAACGGCATGTCCTCCACCGGCAGGATCTTGGAGATGACGCCCTTGTTGCCGTGACGGCCGGCGAGCTTGTCACCATCGGTGATCTTGCGCTTCTGCGCCACGTAGACGCGCACCAGCTCGTTGACGCCCGGAGGAAGCTCGTCGCCCTCCTCACGGCTGAACACGCGCACCCCGATGACCTTGCCCGACTCGCCGTGCGGCACCTTGAGCGAGGTGTCGCGGACCTCGCGCGCCTTCTCACCGAAGATCGCCCGCAGCAGCCGCTCCTCCGGCGTCAGCTCCGTCTCGCCCTTCGGGGTGACCTTGCCGACCAGGATGTCGCCGGTCACCACCTCGGCGCCGATCCGGATGATGCCGCGCTCGTCGAGGTCGGCCAGGGCGTCCTCGGAGGCGTTGGGGATGTCGCGGGTGATCTCCTCGGGGCCCAGCTTGGTGTCGCGGGCGTCGACCTCGTGCTCCTCGATGTGGATCGAGGACAGCACGTCGTCCTGCACCAGGCGCTGGGACAGGATGATCGCGTCCTCGTAGTTGTGGCCCTCCCACGGCATGAACGCCACCAGCAGGTTCTTACCGAGCGCCATCTCACCGTTGTCGGTGCACGGGCCGTCGGCGACGACCTGACCCTGCTCGACCCGGTCGCCCTCGGCGACGATCGGCTTCTGGTTGAAGCAGGTGCCCTGGTTCGACCGCTTGAACTTCGCCACCCGGTAGGTCGTCCGCGTGCCGTCGTCGTTCATCACCGTGATGTAGTCGGCCGAGACCTCCTCCACCACACCGGCCTTCTCGGCCGAGATCACGTCACCGGCGTCGGTCGCGGCGCGATACTCCATGCCGGTCCCGACCAGCGGCGCCTCGCTCTTGAGCAGGGGCACCGACTGACGCTGCATGTTCGAACCCATGAGCGCGCGGTTGGCGTCGTCGTGCTCGAGGAAGGGGATCATGGCGGTCGCGACCGACACCATCTGGCGCGGCGAGACGTCCATGTAGTCGACCTCGGACGGGTGGACGGCCTCGAACTCGCCGCCCTTGCGGCGGGCGAGCACGCGGGTCTCGGCGAAGCTGCCGTCGGCGTTCAGGGCCGTGTTGGCCTGCGCCACGACGTGCCGGTCCTCCTCATCCGCGGTCAGGTAGTCGATCTCGTCGGTGACCCGGCCGTCGACGACGCGGCGGTACGGGGTCTCGACGAAGCCGAACGAGTTGACCCGCCCGAAGGAGGACAGCGAGCCGATCAGACCGATGTTCGGGCCTTCCGGCGTCTCGATCGGGCACATCCGGCCGTAGTGCGAGGGGTGCACGTCGCGGACCTCGAAGCCGGCCCGCTCACGGGACAGACCGCCGGGGCCGAGGGCCGAAAGACGCCGCTTGTGGGTCAGGCCGGCCAGCGGGTTGGTCTGGTCCATGAACTGCGACAGCTGCGAGGTGCCGAAGAACTCCCGGATCGACGCGGTCACCGGGCGGACGTTGATCAGGGTCTGCGGCGTGATCGCCTCGACGTCCTGCGTGGTCATCCGCTCGCGCACCACGCGCTCCATGCGGGCCAGGCCCAGGCGGACCTGGTTCTGGATGAGCTCGCCCACCGTGCGCAGACGGCGGTTGCCGAAGTGGTCGATGTCGTCGGTCTCGACGATCGCGACACGGCCGTTGGCCCCGGCCATCGTCTCCTCGCCGGCGTGCAGCCGGACGAGGTATTCGATGGTGGCAACGACGTCTTCCTCGGTGAGGGTGCCCTGGGTGATGTCCGAGTCCACCCCCAGCTTCTTGTTGATCTTGTAGCGGCCCACCTTCGCCAGGTCGTACCGCTTCGGGTTGAAGTACAGGTTCTCCAGCAACGCCTGCGCCGACTCCTTGGTCGGCGGCTCACCCGGACGCAACTTGCGGTAGATGTCCAGCAGCGCGTCCTCCTGGCCGGAGGTGTGGTCCTTCTCCAGCGTCGCCCGCATCGACTCGTACTGCCCGAAACGCTCCAGAATCTGGTCGTTGGTCCAGCCGAGCGCCTTGAGCAGCACGGTGACGGGCTGCTTGCGCTTACGGTCGATCCGCACACCGACGCTGTCGCGCTTGTCGATCTCGAACTCCAGCCACGCGCCCCGCGAGGGGATCACCCGGCAGCCGAACAGATCCTTGTCGGAGGTCTTGTCGACCGAACGGTCGAAGTAGACACCCGGCGAGCGGACCAGCTGGGAGACCACGACACGCTCGGTGCCGTTGATGATGAACGTGCCCTTCGAGGTCATGAGCGGGAAGTCGCCCATGAACACCGTCTGGCTCTTGATCTCACCTGTGGTGTTATTGATGAACTCCGCCGTCACGAACAGCGAGGCGGAATAGGTCATGTCCTTGTCTTTGCACTCCTCGACCGAGTGCTTGGGCGGCTCGAACCTGTGGTCCCGGAACGACAGGGACATGGTTCCGGAGAAGTCCTCGATGGGACTGATCTCCTCGAAGATCTCTTCGAGACCGGATTGGGTCGGAGTGTCCTTGCGCCCGGCCTGACGAGCCGCCTCAACCCGGGCCTTCCAGCGTTCGTTGCCCACCAGCCAGTCAAAGGACTCGGTCTGCAGGGCGAGAAGGTCGGGAACTTCGAGCGGCTCCTCGATTCGTGCGAACGACACGGTACGGGGACCGGCGGGTACGGCGGAGGCGTTGCGCGAGGCTGCCAACAGATGTCCTTCCGAGGGCTCGCGGACTGACTACACGCACGCCAGACGACCAGGACCAGGAGTAACGCGGTTACTCAGAGAAGCGGTCGTCAAAGGGCAGCGCAAAGGGGCAGTGTAGCCGATTGGCATACACCTGTCCACTCCGCTCTCGCTCTGCGCTCCACGTTGGTGGCAGCATCACCCGCCAGCGCCGAAACGTCAAGCCCGAGAGCCGACATTTCGCCTAACCGACAGGCGTCATGCTGGGTTTTTCCGCCCTCGCGACCGCGCGAACGCCCGGGGTCCAGTCCCTACCCGGGACCGGAGACGGGTAACGCTCAGTCACGCGAACGGCCCAACGCTGACCATGCGCCAACGCCGCTGTGCCCTGGATACCCACCCGCAGGCCGGGCCCAAACCTCTTCTTTGCTAACAATTTAGCCACGGGCTCAGGGGACGGGCGTGTCCCCCAGGAGCGTGGACAGCCGGGAGGCCCGCCAGCCGTCGCCCTGCGTCACCATCACCAGACGCGCCCTGCCCTGGCTGACCTGCTGCTTCGCCGTCTCCTGCCCCGGGCCGGACCGGGTCGTGACCATGTTCACGAACAGCAGCACCCGGACCTCGCGGGGCGTCGCCGACTCCACGCCGGCGGCGGCCACCACCGCCTGCTGGACGGTCCGCCGCTCGCGCGCCTGCGGCCCGAGCGTCGCCCCGAGCCTCCGGTAGTGCTCCGCCAGCCGCCCCGTGGCGTGCGCGCCCGCCCTCGCCATGTCCCGGTCGATCGTACGGTAGTCGTACGACAACATGTCGGGGGCGTAGGCCCGTGCGGCGGCGAGCGCCTCGGCGGCGGCCCTTTCGCCCCCCTGCAGACGCCGCAGATCCAGGAACATGGTCACCACCGCGACCGCGAGCGCGGCGGCCGCGAGCACCGGCAGGGCCCTCAGCGCCCACCTCACTGGACGAGCTCCGAACGCGACACGAGCCAGAGCCCGGAGGCTCTGGTGACCTCCATGCGCCAGCGGTAGAAGCGCTCCTCGGGCGGGGTCTTCCTGCCGTCCTCCCAATGGACCACGGCATCGGCGACGATCAGCACCTGCGCCGTGCGCCGGTCGCCGCTCATGGACGCCAGCGCGGCCCCGCGGAGGACCCCCGTCTGCACCACCTTGTTCTTCAGGGCGGCGGCCTTCAGCGCGTCCCTGCCCCTGTCGTACTCCTCGCGTTCGGGGCCTGCCGAAGTGGCGAGCACCCGTTTGATGTCGTCGTCGACCGTGCGGTGGTCGAGCGACAGCAGGCTCACGGCGTGCGCCGCCGCGGCGCGGACCGCCGCCTGCCGGTCGGCCGCCAGCTCTTCCTCCCCGCTCACCGCCCCCCTGAGCCAGTAGGCCGTCCCCGCCAGCACGACGACGGACACGGCCAGCAGGATCGTCAGCGGCGCCCGGGAAGACCGAGGAGCCCGCGAGGCGTCGGCCATGCCCATCCTCCCGTCGATCGGCTCCCGCACCGGGGCGGTCGGCCGGATCATAACCCGGCCCGCCCCGCCCGCAGGGGCGCTGTGACGCGGGGATCTGGACGCGCCCGGCCCGGGCCTGTCAGGCCGCCGCCCTCAGGGCCGTGCGCAGGAAGGAGACCACGGTGGGCCAGGCGTCCCTGCTCGCCGCCTCGTCGGGCTCCCTGCCGCCCCCCATGAGGATCGGCCCGAACCGGTGCCCGCCGGGGCCGTACATCGTCCCGGGCACGCCGATCAGATGTCCCGCCTCGGCGTAGTGGAGGTGCCGGTATGGGAAGGGATGCCCGTAATCGGCCAGCCTCCTCATCACGGCCTCGGCGAAGTCGCCCGACGGCCAGAGCCGGTCGGCGCCGCCGCTCAGGAGCAGCACGGGGCCGTTGATCTTCTCGACCGCTATGGCGGCCGCGGCCACGGCCTCCCGCTGCCCCATCGCGCGTTCGAAGAAGGGCCGGAAGGCCACGGGCTCGCCCCTGAGGAACGACAGGAACACCGCCCCCTCGGCCGCGGTCGGTCTCGCGGCGGGTACGAAGGGCACCGGCCGTCCCCCGAGGGTCCACGAGGAGCGGGGAGCCGACGGCATGGCGGCGGGGTCCGCGGGGGTCGCCTGCCAGACCACGCCGCTGGCCACGTACGCCGCCACCGCGCCGATCGCGTCGGGGTAGGTCGAGGCGAGGAGCAGGGCCAGCTCGCCGCCCCGGGACCGGCCGAGGACGCCGAGCCGCCGCCGGTCGACCTCCTCCCGGCCCCTCAGCCACTCGATGACGCCCGCGAAGTACTCGAGGGGGATCTCGACCAGGTGCCGTGGCAGGGGATCCACGCCGAAGTACGCCGTGGCCATCGCGGCGAAGCCCTCGCCCGCCAGGGCCGCGGCGGCCCGCTCCGGCACGCCCCCTTCGGATCCGCCGAGGACGATCACCGTGGGGTGGGGTCCCTCGGACGGAGGGCTGAAGAGCACCCCGACCAGTCCCTTCTCCCTGACCTCCGTCCGACGCGGCCCGGTGGAACCCATCGCCGTCACCTCATCCGTCTCCGTGTCCGTCTCCGTGTCCGTCTCCGTGTCCGTCTCCGTGTCCGTCTCCGTGTCCGTCTCCGTGTCCGTCTCTCCGTGTCCGTCTCTCCCCGCGGCTACAGGCACTCGTGCTCGTAGTAGTCCCCGGGCTCCCTGCCGCCGCCGATCATGATCTGGATCAGGCTGGTCAGCGGGCCGTCCTCCAGTCCCAGGAGCCTGTTGGTCTGGCGCACGCTGTAGCCGAGGTTGGCGTGGCACTTCAGCCCCAGGGCCGCCGACGCCAGATAGAGCCGCTGCAGCAGGATGCCCGCCTCCATGTTCTGGATCCGGTACCACCGGTCCCCGTACGTGCCGAGCCCGCTCTCGTAGGCCGCCACCGGATAGACGCACAGGCTCGTGTGGGACAGGTTGAACAGCCGCACCAGCAGGCTGGCCTGCAGCTCGTCGCCGATCTCCGCGTCGCGGATCTGCTCCAGGGCGTGCGTCCGCGGCCGGTAGCAGTAGACGCCGGGCCGCAGGCCCGACACGTGGTTGACGGCGCAGAACAGCAACGTGCTGCCGGGCCCGTCGCCGATGTCACTGGAGTAGCCGCCGGCGGTGGCGCCGAGCAGATCCGCGAGCTCGTCGAGGCTCAGCTCCCGCCGTTCGAAGTAGCCCATCGACGACCGCCTGCGCCGCAGCCCGGCGAGCAGGTCCGCCCGGCGTTCCGGCAGCGGGACGGACCGCAGCGACCGTACGGGACCGGGGACGACGACGGGAGCGGCATGGCCGAGGGCGGCGGGGTCCGTCATCCGCGCGGCCCGGTGCAACCGGGCCGGCAGCGGAAAGGCCTCCAGTGACCAGGTCTCCCCGCTCCCCGAGGTGCCCGCCGCCGGGACCGGCTCGGGCGCCACGGTCGCGGGTTCCGCCGGCAGCGGGCCGCCGGTGCGCCGGCCGGTGTCGACCGTGATCGCCACGTAGACGCTCTCCCGTCCGGGGTCGAGCCCCAGGAGGCCGTCGAGGTCGTCGTCCAGGAAGCGGTAGCGGACCCGGACCCGGCGTTCGTACCGGCCGGTCACCGCCAGGGTCTGGCCGATCAGCGCGCCCAGGTCGAGGCCGCAGAGCCGGTAGCTCAGCTCGCCGTACTTGAAGGCGTTCTTCCAGAAGAAGACGCTCAGGAGCAGGGTGAGCCGCGGCGCCTCCCCGGCCGGAAGGCCCAGGGCCCGCGCCAGGGCGAGCCGGTGGTCTCCGGTGCGGAGCGTCACCAGCGCGTGATGGGCCGGGTCGTAGTGGTGGACGCCGGTCGGCAGGCACTCGCCGGGCCCGGCCACCACGTACAGCTCACCCGGGAAACGCGCGCCTCCCGAGGGCACGGGCCTGAGGGTGTTCATCGCCAGCCCCCGATATCCGGACGGGGCCGCCGAGCCCCGGGTGCCCACGATCCACCGCAGCGCGTCGGACGCCGTCCACCGCTGCCGGGTGAGCCCGTACACGTCGGCCAGCAACTGCCCGGCCTGCTCGAACCCCCACACCGATCCCGGGGCGGCGCGCGGCCGATCGTAGCCGAGCGGCGTTCTCGGCAACCCCCGGTCGTACAGCTTGAACTGGCGCGGGGCGCCGGCCCAGTCCACCTCGTCGGGGATGGGGAGGTTCTCCCCGACCTCCACGTAACGCCGGCCGAGGCCGCCCTCCACGCCGCTCACCACGAGCCCGCCGGCTGTGCCACGAAGTCGTCGGCGCGGACGCCGAAGTAATCCTCCACGGTGGCGGCGGCCAGGTAGCAGAGCACGAACCGCTCGAACGGCCGGATGCCGATCCGGTTGAGGTGCAGATACATGTAGTTGAGGGCCAGCCGGAAGCCGAGGAATCCCGGATCCTCGCGCATCGTCGCGAGCAGGGCGCCGTTGCCCTGCAACAGCCGGTGGAAGGTGCTGTGCCGCAGCAGGTCGGCCCCCCAGGTCCGGCCCGTCTCCCGATCTTCGCCCCCGCCGAAGGCGATCTCGCCGGAGGCGATGAGGGGCTCGGCCCGCCTCCTGAAGTCGCCCAGCCTGGAGACCCAGTCGACGACGAACGGGACCGTCTCGCGCCCGTCGTCGAGCGTCTCGAGCACCGCCCGCAGCCTGTCCCGCAGACCTTCCGCCTGGGACCGGTACTTCTCCTCGCACGCCGCGCGCCGGGCCTCCGGGTCGGCCGCCTGGACGATGAAGCCCTCGGAATGGGATCGGTAGGAGATGAACCCGCGCCGGATGTCGGGCCACATGGCGTGCGCGGTGGCGAACATCAGGTCGAGGGCCAGGACGAGGCGGTTGTCACCGGCCCGCACCCGGTCCAGCATCAGGAAGGCCGTCTCGTTGGTCTCGTGGTAGAAGTCCTCGAGCAGCCGCGCGGCCGCCTCGCTGCCGAGGACGCCGACACGCCGGTCGTACGGCTCGTATCGCACGCTGTTGTCCGGGAACAGGGGCGTGAGCGGTCCCGTCTCCCGTTCCTGGACCGCGAGCGCCTGATGGGCGGCCAGCAGCTCCGCCGCGTCCACCCTGGCCGTCGAGGGGGACCGCGCCAGGTACGCCTCCGTGTGGCGCTCGATTTCCGGGCGTACGAGGTCCCGGAAGGAGGGCTCGTCCGTCAGGACGCACAGGCGCACGTGCGGCCCGTGCAGCCAGTGCCGGACGAAGAAGAGCCGCGACACTGCGGGCGCCACGGCCCGGAAGACCGGCCGGACGCAGTCGAGGACGAGCCCGTCCTTGGGCTCCTCGTAATAGAAGATCTGCGCGCTGTGCCATTGCTTCGCGCTCATGAATCGCCTTCCCTGTGAGGTCGCCTGTGAGGTTGCCGTGAGGTCGCCGTGAGGTCGCCGTGAGGTCGCCGTGAGGTTCCGTGCCGTGCCTACGGCGGGCCCACCGGCCTGCCGGCGTCCGTGACGACCCGCCACAGCAGGTACATCAGGTAGGCCTCCTCGGTGAGCGAGATGCCGAGCCGGTTGTTGTTCATGTGGGAGCACAGCAGCAGGACGCTCCGCAGGCCCGGGTGCTCCTCCTCGTCCCGCCCTCCGGACAGCAGGGGCTCGCCGGGCCGGAACAGGCCGTCCCGTTCCAGACGGAGCAGGCCGTCCCGCAGGGCGCCCACCGAACGCGCCCACCGTGCGGCGGGGGCGCCGGAGTCCGCCGTCGCGCCGTCGCGGACCATCGCGGCGAGCCCGTCCACCAGGTGGTGCAGATGGTCGCGCTGACGCCGGAACCGCTCCTCGAACGCGGTTTCCTCCAGGCGGGGGTCGCCGAACGCGAGCTTGCTCCCCCAGTCCCCCCGGCCCGCCGTGAAGAAGGCGGCGAGCCCGCCGGGAGTGGCCTCGCCGACCGCCGCGCAGAGGAACATCATCGCGAGGGCCTGGCCGGTCCGGTGGTCGCGGCCCCTCCCCGAGGCGATCACGTCGAGCGCGATGCCGGTGGACTCGGCGAAGTGGCGCTCCACCGTCTCCAGCGCGGCGGCCGTCCCTCCGTAGCGCCCGTATTCGCGCTCGTACGGCACCCACCGGATGGAGTTGTTCGGCTGGAGGGGCTCGATCTCGCCCTGCCCCCGTTCCCTGCGTGCGAGCGGCCCGGCGACCCGCAGGTAGCCCTCCTGTTCCACCACGGCCGTCGACGGGTGCTTCGCGAGGAACAGCCCGACGTGCTCGGCGACCCGCCGGGAGACCTCGGCCGGGTCGGCGCCGGCCGCCGGCCGCAGCCGCAGCCTCAGGTGCGGTCCCCCCTGCCAGTGCCGTACGAAGAACCGGCCGTCGATCGCCCCGCTCGCGGCCAGTTCCGCGGCGAGGGGCCGTACCACGCCCTCGATGAGCGCGTCCAGGTCGTCGTGGTAGTAGATGTGCGCGCTGAGCCAGGTGTTATCCATCGCCCTCCCTCCGGCCGGTGAGCTCGACGACGAACTCGCTCGCGTACGAGCCCCGTCCGTCCCGTACGACCAGGTCCGACGGGCCGGGAAGCATCTCCTCGAAGACGATGAGGCGGTCGGGCCCGCTCACCAGCTGGTCGAGCACGCGGAGGAAGAAGGGGCTCGAGAAGTCGACGTACAGGGGCTTGCGGGACTTCTCCAGCAGCCCGTCCAGCCGCGCCCTCGCGGAGCCGGCGCGCTCCCCCGCGAAGGCCCGGACGAAGCACCGCTCGGGGATCCCGTGCCGCTCCCGCCAGCGGCGCAGGGCGAGGAGGTGGTCCAGCGGCGACTGGCCCTTCTCCTGTCTCGGCACCCGCGCGGCGGGCACCGTCCACAGCGCCCGGTTCACGACGACGTCTCCCAGGCACAGCCGGGGGTGGCCGCGCACGTCCCCGGACTCCCGGTGGGCGCCGGCGGTCGCGAGCTGCTTGACGAACTCGAACCGGGGCACCGCCTGCCCGAACATCTGGATGAGGAACCGGTAGGCGGCGGGCAGCAGGAACTCGACCATCAGCCCGAGGTGCACCGGCGTGATCTCCTCCCCCCGGCTCTTGGACATGAGGCGGAGGCGTCCCGCGGTGGGGTCGTGCACGACGAGCAGGTCGTTCATGGGGATGCGCCGGTCGCGCGGGCGGGCGCTCACCGTGCCCGGATAGTGGATCTCGCAGGAGGTGAGCGGGTGCTTCAGGTTGAGGTTCGACCCCGTCGCTCCGGCGATCTCGGCGTGCCGGCCGTCCGGCTCCTCCCACCGGGAGTGCTCGAAGGCGCCGCCGCCGCACATCTCGTCGAGCCTCAGCAGGCGCGCCCGGCTTCGGCCGAAGCCCGTGGTGAGCTCGTTGACGACCGCCTCGGTGCGGCCGCCGCGGTCGGCGACCTGACAGTAGAAGGCCATCGACTCGATGGGCCGCACGACGTCCGGGAGCCCGGCGACGAAGTCCCGCAGCCGCTCCCTGTCGATGCGGCGCCTGCCCTCCCCGTCGACCGGTGCCGCGGCCACCTGGCGGACGATCTCCCGCTGGAGACGGGCCACGTCGTCCAGCGGCCCCAGCCCGGTCGCGGGCACGGGGAACGGCTCCTCGTAGCAGGTCAGCAGGTCGGCCCCGCTGATCCGGTAGCCGGGCCGCCACCCGGGCGGCTCCTTGGTCTCCGCGCAGAAGTCCCGGTAGAAGTCCATCAGGCTTCTGACGGCGCCGGTGCCGTAGTGGTCCTCGAAGAAGGCCGCGGCGGCCAGCCGCCCGGGCAGGAAGCGGTCGTACAGCCCGGCGAGGCGGCGCAGGAGGTCGAGGTCCTCCAGCAGGCCCTCGAACGAGGCCTCCGACCACCGGATGTCCGCGCCGCGGATCAGGCTGTCCTCGTAGAAGGGGTTCTTCGGGACCTCCTCCCCATCCGGGTTCCAGCCGAGTCCGCGGTAGATCTCGTCGAGGTCGCGCCGGACGACGCCCGCCAGCCGGAACCGCTCGGAGGGGTCGTCCGCCCGGGGGTAGGCCTCCAGATCCGCCCGCAGCCGGGCGAGCAGGCCCCGCATGTGCGCGACCTCGCCGTCCGGGAACGGTTCGAGGGCCGCCACGAGCCGCCCCAGCGGGTCGGGGTCGCCGTCCGGGATGCCGAAGCCCGTCTCCAGCAGCCCGATCTCGATGAGCTTGTCGAGGAACCGGGCGATCTCCTCGGCGTGGCCCTCCTCATCCGGGCCGGCGAGGCGGGCGACCACACCCCCGTACGTGCGGTCCGGCCCGTCGCGCACCTCGTCGAGGACCCGGCGGATCGCGGGGCCGGCGGCGAGCTCCAGGATCGCCTCGTCTCCCTGGCTGCCGAGGAAGCGCAGCACCCTGCCGTCGTCCTGGAGGCTGCCGTTGATCTCCAGGGTCAGATGCGGGCGGATCGGCGGCCGGCGCGCGAGTGCCCGGCGGATCTGCCGCAGCGTGAACGCGTGCGGTTCCACGACGCTCACCCGGGAGAACTCCGGCGAGCTGCGCACCGCCCGGTCTCCGTCCGCGGACCAGCGTCCCTCCGCGCTGCCGGTGAAGGTGCTGTACGGGCTGGTCTTCGCCGCCATGCGGGACAGGTACTTGACCAGCCTGCGCTCCAGCTGCCGGTCCTCGCGCGGCTCGCCCTCCGCCGCCAGCCACTTCACCAGCTCCGAGTAGAGGTCCCTGCTGGCGAGCACGAGACCGCTCAGGAACGCCGGATCGCCCGCGGCCTCCCTGAGCTCGCGCCGCTTGCGCCGGGACTCGTCGGCCAGCTCCGTCCGGGCCGCCGCGGTGAGCGCGGCCAGCCGCTCGGCCCGCGCGCACCACTCACCGATCTCCGCCGCCGGCCCCTCGGGGACCTCCCGCAGCAGGTCCTCGTCCGGCCTGCCTCCCCTGGGCATCCGGCCCTGGAAGAGGTCCCGGCGCAACGCGATCAGGCGCCGCCTCCGCTCCCTGTCCTCGGTCCGCCCGATCACGTCGTGGAGCGGGTCGGACAGGGCGGCCCCGCGCTCGGCGAGCCACCGCTCGATCTCCACGATCTCGTCGGCCAGCCGTGTCGTCCGGTCGAACCGCAGCCGGTCGAGGATCTCCATCGGCAGGCCGGCGACCCGGACCACGAAGGCCGGTGCGTGCTCCACTGTCGGACGGTGCTCCACTGTCGGACGGTGCTCCACTGTCGGACGGTGCTCCACTCTCGGACGGTGCTCCGCTGTCGTGCGGTGTGACGGCGCCACGGCGAACGACGACCCCTTCAGAACAGAATCGGGAGCCCGTACTGGACCCCCGGCCGGTTGTGTGCGACGGCCACCTGGAAGAGCGGCGTGAGACCGGACTCCTCGATCCCCAGCACCCTCTCGACCGTGGCCGCGTCGTACCCGTTGTGGATCCGCGCCGCCAGCCCGTACGCCCCGCTCATCACGCAGATCCGCTGGGCGACCAGTCCGGCCTCCATGTTGAGGATCCGGTAGGCGCGGTTGCCGAACGCGCGGCTCGCCGCGGGGTGGTCGCCGGCGACGTAGAGGACCATGTTCGACGCGCACAGGTTGAGGTTCGGCACGGCGATCGCGCCCTGCAGGGGCAGGGAGACGTCGCCGCTCCCGACGAGGTGGAGCCCTTCGTGCGCGGTGCAGTAGCGGTAGACGCCGGCGGGCACGTCCGCCACGTCGAGCACCACGACGTACAGGCGCAGGCCGGGCGCCGTGCCGAGGTCGGCGACGACCGGGCTCATCGCGTACCGCACGATCTCCCAGAACTCCTCCGTCGCCAGCGGCGCGGAGACCGGGTTGAACAGCACGTTGCCCGAGCACCGCGACCGCAGGGCCTCCGCCAGGTCCGTCCCGCGTGCCGTGGGCGGGCTCGGCGGCCGCAGCGCCGACGGTTCCGGGCAGGCGTCCGGCTCCGGGCCGCGCCGGCCGAACTCGCTCACGCCGCGGAGCAGGCAGTTGCCCGCGATGCTCGAGAACAGCTCGCCGTGGACGTGCTCGAAGCCCTCGGTCCGCGCGTACGGCGGGCTGATCGACGTGAGGGGGCCGGGGGGCGGGTTCCCCGGCTCCGGCCGCACCTCGTCCCGCCCCTCCCACGGATACAGGGGCACCGCCGCGAACAGGTTCTCCTCGGCGAGGTCCAGCCCCAGCAGCCCGCCCGCCCGCTCGTCCAGGAACTGGTAGTGGACGTGTCCCCGCAGCCCGAGAGCGCCCCCCACCATCAGCGCGTTGCCGACCGTCATCCCCGCCTCCTGCGAGCAGAGGCGGTAGGAGTAGGCGTGGTACTTGTAGGCGTTCTTCCAGAACAGCGAGGAGAACAGCAGCACGCACCGCGCACCGTCCAGATCGGCGCCGAGGACGTGCGACAGCTCCTCCCTGTGGTCGCCCTCCCGGAGGAGCTCCACCTGATGGTGGAGGGAGTCGTAGTGGTAGATCCCGGGGGGCAGAGCGCCGGTGCGCGGGATCCACACGTACAACTCCGTGGGGAACAGGCACCGCGCCGAGGGGACGAACCGGTGGAAGGGCCACACCGCGCCGGGGCCGACGTCCCGGCGCGAGAACCCGTACGTGTAGTAGAGGAGAGCCGACAGCAGACCGGCGTCGAACACGGGCTCGCCGGGCCCGCCGCCGGCCGCCTCGCGACGGAACTCCTCGAACGACCAGCGGGCGTCGCCGAGCCGGAGGGGCAGGCTCCGGCCCAGCTCAAACCGCGGCACGTCCCGGTAGACCTTGAACGGCGAGGGGGTGTGGCCGGTCCCCTTCTCGCTCAGCACCTCGGTGAAGAGGTCCCGCGCGTCGTAGAGAGTCGCCCGCATGTAGCGGGCGCCCGCGTCGCGATCCCAGTTGCCCATGTCAGCTCCGCCGTCCGTCAGGGGAAGGGGTGCGGGTGCGGGTTGACGTCCGCGTCGGTGAGCGGTCTGTCGGAGTAGCCGAGCTGCTGCGGCAGCCGGTGGAGCCGCTCGAATCCGGAGACGCGCCGCGCGTGGTGCCCGAACGTCATCGGCAGGCAGCCGGGGATGATCACCTTGACGCAGCGGAAGTCGGCCGCCGCGTGCTCCGGGGTGGTCTGGTCGACGACGATCACGTCCATGCCCGTGCCGAGATACCTCCCGACCACGTCCGTGAGGTCGTCGAGCAGATCGGCGTTCGCCGGCTTCCGGTAGTGGTCGGGGAACGCCTCCTCGAAGGACTGGCGGACCGCCGACCCGTAGAGGAAGCCGAAGCGGCCGAACACCTGCGGAGCCCCGTTGAGCAGGGCGTGGTCCTCCATGACGGCCACGGCGTACGGATCCTCCACCATCCGCTCGATGCGCTCCGCGCGGTCGCGGTAGTACTCCGGCGGCCTGCTGAGGAGGGGGGCCAGCTCCATGAGGGCGCTCCTGACCGCCTTCTCGGGGTTCAGGTGGGCGCCCGCCGCGCACAGGGCCTTCGGCAGGCCGGGCCGGTCGCGGCGGTCGACCGCCATCGCCCAGAAGGACGGGATCCCGTGTTCGAGGGTCGTGTTGAAGATCTCGATCTCGTATCCGGTGGCGCTCTCGATGCTCTCCACCACCAGCGGCACGGACCGGTCCCTGGCGGTGCGCGGGTCGACCCTCGGCACCGGCAGCCGGGCATACCAGGTCATCAGGAAGGCGTCCCGCTCGGCGACCTCGAATATGCCGTGCAGGATGGCCTCTTCCAGGCAGCCGCCGAGAGCGCACCCGTTGGAGATCTCGTAGACGAACGGGTGATCACGGGTGTTGCGGTAGACCGTCCCGTAGTAGGCGTAGTTCTCCGGTACGAGGATCGGCTCCCGCCGGCGGAAGGAGTATCCCCACACCCAGTTGAAGACCAGTTCGTCGTGGTAGCGGACGTAGTGGTTGCCCGGCAGGTCGTACTGCTCGTCGGTGTGCAGGCCGAGCGACTTCGGGTCGAGCGCCCGCGCGCCCAGCTCGGCGAAGCTCGCGCGCACCGTCGTCCGCTTGCCTCCCGGCTCGATGCCGCCGTACCGCTCCAGCGCCTCGGCGACCGCCGTGATCTGGCTCGTCCGGTAGTCGAGCTGGTGTCCGAAGCCCATCTCCGTACGGAAGGTCGCCCGCAGGCCCATCGGGGCGACGGCACCGGGGAAGATGTTGCGGCCCTCCTTGTGCACGGCGCGCAGCAGGCCGGCGTCGTCGTCCACGAAGAGATCGAACAGCCGGTCCTTCTCGCCGTCCAGAGACCTGACCCGGTGGCTGCCGGGGGACACCTTCGGCCGGGACCGCAGGCGCAGCTCGGCCGCCTGCCGGCTGTCGTCAGGGAGCCGCCCGCACCGGTCGCAGAGAGGATCGGGCAGGATCCGGTGGAGACGGCTGCGCAGCCCGTCCAGGGTGAGGCTGACCAACGCCCCCCGGGTGCGCATGCCCTCGCGCCCGCCGATGATGCGGGCGGCCTCCTCCGCGACGATCTCGCCCAGCACCCCGGCCGCGAACGGCGTCAGCCACATCCGCCCGATGGCCGAGACGCGATCGCCGTGCCGTTCGAGCAGCGTCGAGTAGTTCTCCAGGTCACTGCGCGCCCTGAGCCTGCGCGACTGCGCGCAGACGAGACACCCCGGTTCGTCCGGCAGCACGGCGGGGCCGACGACCGCCTTGCCCGGCTCGACGTGGACGGGCAGCAGCGGGACCCCCTCGCGCAGGCACAGGTCGTTGACCCGATGACGCAGCTCCTCGTCCATGCCGTCGGTTACCACAAGGACCAGCCCCAGACCCGCCGTGGCCACGCCCGGATCCCCGCCGGACAGCGGAACGATCTCGTGGTCACCGGCCAGCAGGTCGCGTGACGCCTCGTAGAGGAGCCCCTGCCCCGCCATCCCTATGCGTACGGTCTTTCGCGCGACCTTCGTCCCGCCCTCGGTCACTACTCATCCCCCGCGAGTACGACATTGACGATGTACGGCAGCACGGCCTTCAGCACCGGGTCGTGGTCCAAGGGGACCGCCACCGGGCGTCGCCCGGTCCGCTCCAGCCTCCGCGCCAGGAACTCCAGGGCCTGCGGCCAGTCCTCCGGCGCCGCGTACGCGGGGACCACGGACTTGGCGCCCCGGGACCCGGACGGCAGCGCGGGGACCGGGCGGGGAGCGTACGCCGGGTGGTCGTCGGCCCGTGCCTGGCAGTCCTGGACGGCCCGCTCCAGCGCCGACTCCAGCGCCCTCGGCACGCTCACGTCGGACGTGTAGGCGACCGTCCGCTCCCCGACGCAGGTGGCGAAGGTCGGCACCTCGAGCGGACCGGTCACGTCGTAGACGACGGCCCGCTGCCCGAGGATGTCGAGCATGCTCAGGTAGCGGCCCGCCTGCTCCGTGAGCGGGGCGGCCGCCAGGTCCACCGGCGGGAACGGCGTGACGGTCCGGCCCAGGTCCGCGATCGTGATCTCGGCGCACAGCGCCAGCAGCCCCCGGCTCACCGCTTCCTGCCAGCCGAAGCCGGAGGCCAGACCGGGAGCGGTGTCCTCTCCGGCCGCGGAGCCGTCCAGCACGGGGAACGCCAGGGCGGCGGGAACGCTCCGGGCCCGGCCGGTCAGCAGGTCGTAGCCCCATACGCGGCGCTCACCGCCATCGGCGGAGCTCGATGGAATCAGGTGCCGGCCGTCCGGCATGCCGGCCGCGTAGAGCTCACACGCCCTCCTGGTGGCACGCAGGCGGGCGGCGGTGAAATCGGCGGCCACCCCGAGGGCGGCCGGCGCCTCCCCGGCACACGTCGGATCGGACACCCTCACCTGCGACACCTTCAGCGGCAACTGCCCGAAGTCGTGCTCGTCGAGCGAGCCGAACAGCCCCGTGCGCTCGTCGAAGAGGGTGGCCACCTGCGTGGAGAACGTCTCCTCCTGGACATCCGCCCCCTCGGCCAGCCCCCGGACGCGCTCCAGGAACGCCTGCTCACCCGGCGGCTCGCTCTCGGCGTGGGCGCCGCAGAGCGGGTGGCGGAAGACCGGATGGCTTCGGCTGCCCAGGGTTTCGAGGTCGAGGCCGACGATCCGGCCCGCGGTCTCCAGGGGACCGGCACCCGTGACGTGCTTGAACATCTCGAAGCTCAGCTGGTTGGAGATCAGGGACGCGACCGGCCCCGCCAGGAACGGGTCGACGTCCGCGCCCGGATCGTCGGCGAACCCGGGGAGCGCCCCGTCGTTCGCGAGCAGGCGCAGCCAGGCGCACTCCCAGCAGCCCTCGCCCGCGTCCGGATGGACGAGCGGGCCGATCCACGCGTGCCCGCCCACCACCACGGCCTGGATGAAGGGCTTGCCCTCCGCCACGCAGACCCGGTTCAGCATGCGGGCGCGTCCGAGCATCGGCAGGTCGGTCACGTGGATGACGGCGTCGAAGGGCCGCAGGGCCTCCCTGAGGGAATCCTCGTCCGTCAGGTCGTCCGTACGGCTCTCGGCCAGCGACTGCCGGGGGTCGCGGCCGCGCGCGAGGTCGAGATACTGCGCGTGCCGGCCACTGTCGACGGGTAGTTCGGGGGTGATCGCGACCTCGGCCCTGGCCAGGCCGGAATGGAGGTTCGCCTGCACCAGCGCGGTCAGGGTGGCGCCGGAACCGATGGCGAGGACGCGCCTGCCGCGGTACCGCTCGAACCGGTGCGCGGCCGAGTCGGTGTAGTAGTCGATGAACGCTATCTCACTGGCGTAGGCCTTCTCCTCCTCCGCGTCCAGCGTGTGCGGAAGGTCGTCGGCCACGTCCTTGACCAGGCCCTTCTCGTACATGAAGGACACGAGAGCGGAGATCATCTGCTGCCTGTCGGGTGACAGGCCGTCGGTGATCTCCTCCAGGCTGTGCTCCCCGTTGAGGTACGGAGCCAGCTTGTCGACCCACTGGTAGACGTGCCGGCCCTGAAGCGTCACGGTCCCCCGGTTGCTGACGAAATAGACGCCGTCCGCGGAGGGGATGTAAAGGGTGTCGTTCCTGAGCTTCGGCTTCAATTTTTTCCGTTCGAATCGTCCAGGAATTGACGCACGACCGACCGCCGGGCGACAGAAGAACACCCGGTCCTCATTTGCGCACGCGGCGGTCGTATTCCTTCGCCATTCTCCGTTCCTCGAATTCCGGGCACGGCGGCAAAAGGCGTCCGCCATCCGGTGGCGGGCCGGCCCTGGCCCGCGAGGACAACGGTTACCCTGCGATGGAGAATTGCCGGCCGGCGATCGGCGCCGGCTTCCGGAAGTGAGGGACGGTACGGCAGGCGCGAAGCCCGCGAACAAGCCCACGAACCCCGTCACTACAGCTGTGAAGCCCGCAAACAAAGCCCCGTGAACCCCGTGAACGCAACCACAGCCCCGCGCCTGCCCCTAGGCGGTTACCCCGTCGCCTGTCAGCGCGACCTCAGGAGCCGTGCCCCCGACGTACGCGCGTCAGGGCGATCAGCCACACGGGCAGCAGCAGCAGCTGCACAGGCAGCAGCAGCAGCCCTCGGAGGCCCCCACCTCGGTCATGCCGTGGCCCATACCGAGCGACGGAAGTCCGGCGCCGCCTTCGCCACCGAACTTGAGGCTCTCCACCTCAAGGCTTTCGAGTTCGAATCGAAGATTCGACAACTTACCCTCTCCTTTCGCTTGGACCTACGAACATTGCTCTCCAGCTATATCACACGGCCGAAACGCCGCAACAGGGTGAATTGGATGGCGAATTTCCAGCGCCGTGACGCGGAGTTCAGATTCCCCACTCTTCCGCTCTGATTAATCCGAAAGAATCTCCGCAGCTCACGTCGCATTCATTCGAAATGCCTTCACCGATCATTTGTCACGCTCTGTCATCCCGTCCGGTAAAGTGAGATCCGCAAGTCGGATTCGAGCCCGCCCGTAATAGCGGCCCGCCTTTCTGGCCATGTATAGTGCGAGAACTTCCCGGTGACAGGGGCAGGCGCCCGGTCCGTTCGACACGCGGCGAGGACGGCGCCCGGCGAGGGGACCGCCGCCCTGCGCACGGGAAGGACGCGTGACGCCGGCCCGCCAGCGGGTCATCCTTGTCCGCCCCTGTCTCTTCCGGCCCCGGGGGCTGAGCAAGGCGTCATCACTGGTGAACACGAATCCGCTCTGGTCGACAGGCGCGCGACGCCCCTGGGACACAGTGGCCGCGCCGTACACACACCACCCCGAGCCGGACGCGTGACGCGACCGGCCCGGGCCCGATGACGTCAATCGCCCGCCGAGGTCCGGCGAGTCACCGGCCAGGAGCCGCCGGAGACCTCGCGTCGCGGAAGGAGATCATCAAGCATGTCCTCTGCAGTGCCACACGTCCTCGTCATCGGGGGCGGCATCGGCGGCCTCTGCCTGGCGCAGGGATTGAAGCGCGCGGGCATCGGCGTGGAGGTCCACGAGCGGGACCGCAGCCGCACCGACCGTCTCGAGGGATACCGCATCCACATCGACCCTGACGGGGCGAAGGCCCTGCACGCGTGTCTGCCGCCGGAGGTCTGGGAGACCTTTCTCGGCCGTACGGTCGACCTCGGCAGCTTCAGGTTCCTCACGGAGAACCTGGACGAGCTCGTGGTCCTGGACGAGCGGGCGCGGGGCGCGGGCGCTGCCGGTCCGCTCGACAGGTCGCACGCCATCGACCGGGTGACGCTGCGCGATCTCCTGCTCACCGGGCTCGACGACGTCGTGCGCTTCGGCAAGAAGTTCGAACGCTACGAACGCACCGAGGACGGGAGGATCACCGCGTTCTTCTCCGACGGCACCACCGCCACGGGAGACGTCCTGGTCGGCGCGGACGGGGTCAACTCTCCCGTGCGCCGGCAATACCTTCCCCAGGCCCGCCGGGTGGACACCGACGCCGTCGGAGTGGGTTTCAAGCTTCCGCTGACCGCGGAGGTCAGGTCGTGGCTGACGCCGCCGCTGTCCACGGGCCGGAGCATGATCATGGCGCCGGTCCCGTACTTCCTGTCGATCTCGGTCTTCGACCGGGGGGAGAGCGCCGACGTCCCCCCCGGCGCCGAGTACGAGAACTACGTGGGCTCCGCGTTCGTCGCACGTCGTGACGCCTGTCCCCCGGACCTCGACGATCTCGACGGGCCGGGGCTGCAGCGCCTCGTGTCGCGATTGATCGACGGCTGGCACCCCCACCTGCGCAGGCTCGTCGCGGACTCCGATCCCGGCAGCGTGCTCCTGGTGCCCTACCGGACCTCGGTTCCGCTCGAACCATGGGAGAGCACGAACATCACCCTGCTCGGGGACGCCGTCCACAGCATGTCGCCGGTCGGCGGCCTCGGCGGGAACACGGCGCTGCGCGACGCGGACCTGCTGTGCCAGGCTCTCGTCGCCGTGTGCGACGAGGGGACACCCGTTCCGGCGGCCATCCGCGAGTACGAGACCGGCATGCGGGAGTACGGCTTCGCCGCCGTGCGCAAGGCCCTGCGCTACCAGCAGCAGGGCCTGCGCAGCAGTCGCGTCGCCATGGCCGCCACCAAGGTCTTCTTCCGCACGATGAACAGCCTGATGCAGCGCCGCCGCAGGGACGCCGAGCGGCTCGCCGGGGTCGGGTGACCGCTCGCCCCGCGCCCGCGAACACGCATGACAACCCCGCCACACCGACTCTTGGAGTGCTCGTGATGCAACTGCAGGACATCGAAACCCGCGAGGGATACGACCTGTGGGCCGAGACCTACGAGGACAGCCCGAACCCGGTGGTCGCGATCGACGCCCGGCACACCATGGGCATTCTCGCCCCGCGGCCGGGCGAGCGGGTCCTCGACGCCGGCTGCGGCACCGGAAGGAACCTCGCCGCGATGATCGATGCCGGCGCCCATCCCACCGGCATCGACTACTCGAGCGGGATGCTCGGCGTGGCACGCCTACGCCACCCGGAGGTGCCCGTCCACGAGGCCGATCTGGAGGCGCCGTACCCCTTCCCGGACGAGACCTTCGACGCCGTGTTGTGCGCCCTCGTGGCCGAGCACCTCGACCGGCCGCTCGACGCTCTGCGGGAGATGCGGCGCGTCCTGCGGCCCGGCGGCCGGCTGGTCCTGTCGGTGTTCCACCCGGACATGGCCGCGGCCGGGGTCACGGCGCGCTTCGAGAAGGACGGCGTCGTCTACCGGCTCGGGGCGAACCCGTACACGATCGACGACTACGAGAAGCTGTTCGCCGAGGCGGGATTCCACCTGAAGAACCGGCACGAGTTCGCCGGCGACGAGAAGGCCATCGAGCGGCTGCCCGGCGCGACGTGGCTCGTGGGTTTCCCCGTGCTGCTGGTCCTGGAGGGGACGAAGGCCTGAGCGAACGCCGAAGGGGCGGACCATCCGGCACCTGGATGGATCCGCCCCTTCGGGGTGAAGCGTCTTACTTGACCGTGACGGTCGCGCCGGCGCCCTCGAGGGCAGCCTTCGCCTTCTCGGCCTGCTCCTTGTTGACCTTGCCGTCGAAGACCGGCTTCGGAGCGCCGTCCACGAGGTCCTTGGCCTCCTTGAGGCCCAGGCTCGTCAGGGCGCGGATCTCCTTGATGACCTGGATCTTCTTGTCGCCGGCGGCCTCGAGGATGACGTCGAACTCGTCCTGCTCCTCGGCCTCCTCGGCGGCGGCACCGGCGCCACCGGCGGCCGGGGCGGCGGCGACGGCGACCGGAGCGGCGGCCTTGACGTCGAAGGTCTCCTCGAAGACCTTCACGAACTCGGACAGCTCAAGGAGGGTCATCTCCTTGAAGGTCTCGAGCAGCTCGTCGGTGCTGAGCTTCGCCATGATGTGTTCCTCCAGTGGATCTAGCAAAAAACGTGTAAAGGGACCGCGGTGCGCGCTTCCCCCGTCCGCTGCGCGGACCTACTCGCCGGCCTCTTCGCGCTTGGCGCGCAGAGCCTCGGCCAGTCGAGCCATGGTCGTGGGCAGCGCGGCGAAGGTGGCGGCAGCCTGGGACTGCTTGGCCTTCAGCGCGCCGGCCAGCTTCGCGAGGAGCACCTCACGGGACTCAAGGTCGGCAAGCTTCGTGATCTCGTCGGGGGTCATCGACTTGCCGTCGACGACGCCGCCCTTGATCACCAGGAGGGGGTTGGCCTTGGCGAAGTCACGCAGACCCTTGGCCGCCTCCACGACGTCGCCCTTGACGAACGCGATGGCGGTCGGGCCCTGGAACAGGTCGTCCAGGGCGGTGATCCCGGCGTTGTTGGCCGCGATCTTGGTGAGCGTGTTCTTCGCCACGGCGAACTTCGCATTCCCACCGAGAGAAACGCGCAGCTGCTTGAGCTGAGCGACGGTGAGACCGCGGTATTCGGTCAGAACGGCGGCGCTGGATCCCTCGAACTCACTCTTGAGCTCGGCGATCGCGACGCTCTTCTCCGCCTTCGCCATGGGCCTCCTTCCAGATGTGCCGCCGGCGAAGGCCCTCAGAAAACAGACAAGCCCCGGCGCAGGCGCACGGGGCTTGGACGGACGTCAAACGTCCTCAAGCGTCTCCACACCTACGCGGGCCGTCCACTCACGTGGATCCTTCGGTCACCGGGCTGTACGCCCGGCGACGACCGGCGGTCTTCGGCAGGAGACAGACTACGTTGTCAACCGGCAGGACGCCAAATCAGCTTCCGATGGCGGACGGCTGCTGCAGCGTCTGCGGCAGCTCACCGACCTGGTCGGCGGCCGGTGCCTCGATCGAGACGGGCTCGTTGAACGACTTGAACATCGCCGTGGCCTTGAACGCGCCCGCGTCCGGCTTGCCGCCGTTCAGCTCGACCTTGCGCGGCAGGCCCTGAGCGTCGATCCAGGCGTCGAACTTGACGTCCTTGGCGCTCGTGAGCTCGCCCTGCAGGCGGCCGCGCTGCTCCTCGGGAAGCTGCTTGACCGCCTCGTCCACCGGGAACGAGCCCGAGTAGTGCGTCGTGTCCACCCCGCCGACCTGCTCGGTGCCCACCGACTTGACGTCCTTGGACGCCGTGAGCATGGCGACGCTCGTCTTCAGGTCGAACTGCTGGGCCTGGGCGAGGAACTGGTCGACGTTCACGCCCGACTGCGAGCCGAGCTGCTTCAGGTCGAGCCTGATCCACGGCTTGGTGGCGCCCACCAGGGTCTTGAGCATGTCGAGCTTCACGTACGCCACGTCACCCTGCAGGATCACCCGCACGCCGCCGGGCACGTTCTGCCCGTTGAACGCCACCTGGCTGAGGTTGATGTCGGAGGCGATCTGCGGGGTCTTCTGGTAGAGCATGGTGCCCTGAATGACCCCTCCCTGACCGCCCTTGGCGTCGGTGACGTTCACCACGAGGTCCGCGGCATAGGTGTTGACGTCGTCGGCCTTCTGCGCGGTCTGCTGGATGACCTCGGCCGCCGAGAGCTGTGCGTTCTGGAGAGACGGAGTCGCGGTCGTCCCGCATCCCGCGACCGTGATCGCGGCCACCGCCCCGGCAGCCACCAGTAGTCGTCGCATTGTTTCCATCCCTTCGATTTCCCCCTTTACCTGCCCTTGACCCTATGCGCCTAACGCCACGAGCGCGTCGCTACCGGGCAAACCGCCATCAGCCCTGCACAATCCCTGCACATCCAAGTTCGTTTGCCGCGAGATAGTAAGCTTTCGTACTATCCACGCCGCGTCCGGCGCCGGAGCGTACGGCAGAGCCGGGGCCGAGTACGGCCTATGTGAGGGCCGTCAGGAGGTCGCGCAGCAGCCGGTCGAGCGTGGCGGCGTCCTCCGGAGCCAACCCCGACGCGAGCCGGGCCAGGTTCGCCGCGTGGTCGGTGAGCGTCGCGTCGATGACCTCGCGCCCCTTCTCCGACAACGTGATCTTGAAGCTGCGCCGGTCGGCCGGGTCGAGACTGCGCTCGACCAGCCCGGCGGCCTCCAGCCGGTCGAGCCGGCTGGTCATGCCGGCCCGCGACATCATCACCATGTCCGACAGCTCGGAGGGAATCAGCGTGTACGGCGGGCCGGAACGGCGCAGCGCGGCCAGCACGTCGAAGTCCCCCGAGCGCAGGCCATGTCGGTTGAGGACCTCCTCGACCCGGCTCTCGACCACCCGGACCACCTGGGCGACGCGACCGAAGACGCCCATGGCCGACAGGTCCAGGTCGGGGCGCTCACGCCGCCACTGGTCGAGGATGTGATCGACGGAATCCCCGCGCTCTTCGGTCACGCGCCGAGTTTATTCGCCGTCTGATTGTCAGAAGACGCGCGGAAGCCCCCGCCCGGTGGGGGCGGGGGCTTCCGTCGTCGTATCGGCCGAGGTGACGGCTCAGGCGTCGATCTCGGCGGTCATCGCCCGCGTCACGTTCGGGTCGACCGGGATGCCCGGGCCCATGGACGTGGTGAAGGTGACCTTCTTGAGGTAACGGCCCTTGGCCGCCGACGGCTTGAGACGCAGCACCTCGTCCAGCGCCGCGGCGTAGTTCTCCACGAGCTGGCGGTCGTCGAAGGACGCCTTGCCGATGATGAAGTGCAGGTTCGCGTGCCGGTCGACCCGGAACTCGATCTTTCCGCCCTTGATGTCGCTAACGGCCTTGGTCACGTCGGGCGTGACGGTGCCGGTCTTCGGGTTCGGCATGAGGCCACGGGGGCCGAGCACGCGGCCCAGACGGCCGACCTTGCCCATCATGTCCGGGGTGGCGACGACCGCGTCGAAGTCGAGACGGCCCTTGGACACCTCGTCGATCAGCTCGTCGGAGCCGACGATGTCGGCGCCCGCCGCGCGGGCCTCCTCGGCACGGTCACCGGTCGCGAAGACCAGGACCCGGGCGGTCTTGCCGGTGCCGTGCGGGAGGTTGACGGTGCCGCGGACCATCTGGTCGGCCTTGCGCGGGTCGACGCCCAGCCGCAGGGCGACCTCGACGGTCGCGTCGAACTTCGTGGTCGCGGTCTTCTTGGCCAGCCGTACGCCGTCGAGCGGGGTGTACAGGGCCGCGCGGTCGACCTCGGCCGCCGCGTTCTTCCAGTTCTTGCTGCGCTTCACTTCATGCTCCTCGTGGAGATCGTGGTCCGGGCCTGCGCTTCGGCCCTCCCACAGCGTTTGGTTGCCTCGCCCCTCGCGATACCGCTGAGAGTCAGTCGGCGATGGTGATGCCCATGGAGCGGGCGGTGCCGGCGATGATCTTCTCGGCGGCCTCGACGTCGTTCGCGTTGAGGTCCTGCATCTTGGTCTCGGCGATCTGGCGAAGCTGCTCGCGGGTCAGCTTGCCCACCTTGTCCTTGTGCGGGTTCGCGCTGCCCTTCTGCAGACCGGCGGCCTTCTTGATCAGCTCCGGCGCCGGCGGCGTCTTCGTGATGAAGGTGAAGGTGCGGTCTTCGAAGATGGTGATCTCGACGGGGATGATGTTGCCCCGCTGGGCCTCCGTCGCCGCGTTGTACTGCTTGACGAAGTCCATGATGTTGACGCCGTGCGGACCGAGCGCGGTACCGACCGGCGGCGCGGGGGTGGCCTGTCCAGCGGGAAGCTGGACCTTCACCAGTGCCGCGACTTTCTTCTTTGGAGGCATTTGTCCTTCTCCGGGTCCTTGGTCCTACAGAAGCCTCACAGGCACGCCGAAGCAGGGCGTGCGTGAGGACGGCTATCGAGTCTACGCGAGGCGGTCAGATCTTCGAGACCTGGTTGAACGACAGCTCGACCGGGGTCTCTCGGCCGAAGATCGAGACGAGGACCTTGAGCTTCTGCGACTCGGCGCTGATCTCGCTGACCGTGGCCGGCAGCGTGGCGAACGGCCCGTCCATGACCGTCACGGACTCGCCGACCTCGAAGTCGACGGTCGCGGCGGCTGTCTTGGTCGTGGCCTTCTTGACTTCCTCGGAAGGCTCCGGGGCGAGCAGCTTGGCGACCTCGTCGAGGTTCAGCGGGCTCGGCTTGTTGGACAGGCCGACGAAGCCGGTCACACCGGGCGTGTTGCGCACCGCGGCCCAGGACTCGTCGGTGAGGTCCATCCGGACCAGGACGTAACCGGGAAGCACGCGCTCCTTGATCGGAGTCTTCTTGCCGCCCTTGAACTCCGTGATCGTGTGGGTCGGCACCTCGACCTGGAAGATGAAGTCCTCCATGTTGAGGGACCCGATACGGCTCTCGATGTTCTGCTTCACGCGGTTCTCGTAACCGGCGTACGAGTGGATGACGTACCACTCGCCGAACTGGCCGCGAAGCTGACGCTTGAACTCCTCGACAGGGTCGACGTCCGGGAGGACGTCACCGTCCTCGTCGACCTGAGCGGCGGCCTCGGCCGAGTCTTCGCCGCCGTCACCGCCCTCTGAGTCGGCGACCGTGGTCTCCTCGACCTCTGCTACGGCCTCGTCCTGCTCGTCATGGGAGCGGTCGGCCGGCATCGGGGACTCGGACACGGGACTCTTCCTTCTTCGCTTGGTGTCTTGACGTGCTGCGACGTCTCGGGCGGGATCAGGATCCGCCGAAGAGCCAGAGCACAGCCTTACCCAGCAGCGTATCGATCCCGAACACGAGCCCAACCATGATCACGACGAAGACCAGGACAACTACGGTGTACGAGATCAGGTCATTGCGCCGGGGCCAGATGACCTTGCGCAACTCGGCGACGACCTGCCGGTAGAACAGAGCGGGCGAGGTGCGCTTTGCCTTCTTCTCACTGGTCGGCTTGCCTGGCTTGCCAGCGGTCTCACCGCGGGTGTCGATCGCCACAGTCCTCACCTGATCCGTCGTGTCCGTCGCAGTTGCGGCGCGCTTTCACGCCATTGTTGCGCGGACCGCACTCCGCAGGGCACGAGGGACTCGAACCCCCAACCGCCGGTTTTGGAGACCGGTGCGCTACCAATTGCGCTAGTGCCCTAAGCCGTGCACCACGATACCCGAGAAACGCGTTGAAGCGTCCGTCCCGTCGTTCACGTGGCCCACTAGTCGGTGAAGTGTACGCGGGATTCACCACTCCGTCGAACCACGTGGTCGCGGCACCGCCCGGAGGCGGCCCGGGTGCCGTTCGTGTGCGGTTCAAAGCTACCGTGCGAACCCGTCCGCATCCTGGATATGGAGACGAAACCGCGCGGCGCGTCTGGAACGATGGAGGCATGACCCGACCTCGCATCTCCGCACGTATATCCGCGATCTCCGAGTCCGCGACTCTGGCCGTGGACGCCAAGGCCAAGGCGATGAAGGCGGCCGGTCGCCCGGTCATCGGCTTCGGCGCCGGCGAGCCCGACTTCCCCACGCCCGGCTACATCGTCGAGGCGGCCATCGAGGCGTGCCGGAACCCCAGGTTCCACAAGTACACGCCGGCCGGGGGCCTGCCCGAGCTCAAGCAGGCGATCGCCGACAAGACGCTGCGCGACAGCGGGTTCCAGGTCGAGGCCGCCCAGGTCCTGGTGACGAACGGGGGCAAGCAGGCGGTCTACGAGGCGTTCGCCACGCTGCTCGACCCCGGTGACGAGGTCCTGGTCGTGGCGCCCTACTGGACGACCTACCCGGAGGCGATCAAGCTCGCGGGCGGCGTCCAGGTCGACGTGGTCACCGACGAGACGACCGGCTACCTGGCCTCGGTCGAGCAGCTGGAGGAGAAGCTGACCGACCGCACCAAGGTGCTGCTTTTCGTCTCGCCGTCCAACCCCACGGGGGCCGTCTACTCCCCCGCCCAGGTCGAGGAGATCGGCCGCTGGGCGCTGGACAAGGGCCTGTGGGTCGTGACCGACGAGATCTACGAGCACCTGGTCTACGGCGAGGCGGAGTTCTCCAGCATCGCCACCGCCGTGCCCGAACTGCGCGACCGGGTCGTCGTGCTGAACGGCGTGGCCAAGACGTACGCGATGACCGGCTGGCGGGTGGGCTGGCTGATCGGCCCGTCCGACGTGGTCAAGGCGGCGACGAACCTGCAGTCCCACGCCACCTCGAACGTCTCCAACGTCGCCCAGGCCGCCGCGCTCGCCGCGGTGTCCGGCGACCTGTCGGCCGTCGCCGAGATGCGCGCGGCGTTCGACCGGCGCCGCCAGACCATGGTCCGGATGCTCAACGAGATCCCCGGCGTGGTCTGCCCCGAGCCGTTCGGCGCGTTCTACGCCTACCCGTCGGTCAAGGCGCTGCTGGGCAAGGAGATCCGCGGCAGGCGCCCGCAGACCTCGGCCGAGCTGGCCGAGCTCATCCTGGAGGAGGCCGAGGTCGCGCTGGTGCCCGGCGAGGCCTTCGGCACTCCGGGCTACTTCCGCCTGTCGTACGCGCTGGGCGACGACGACCTGGTCGAGGGCGTCAGCCGGGTGGCCAAGCTCCTGGCCGAGGCGCACTGAGACCGGAAACGCGCTGAGAGCCGTCGAGGGGCCCGGGTGCGGGAGCGCACCCGGGCCCCTCCTCTCATCCGTGCCCGGTCTGCCTCGATCGCCCCTCCAAGAGCTGTTTCAGGGCACCCGCAGGCTCCGGACCAGGTGGGCCAGGTCGTCCATGGACCGCGCAGAATCGGCCGGGGCGGCCACGACGGTCACCGCGAGGGCGAGGCCGACCTCGGGGTGCCACAGGAAGGTCCGGCCGGACAGCGGCCCCGCTCCGCCGCGCGGCTGGTCCTCCCAGGTCAGCAAGGTGCCGTCGACATCGCCCACGGACGCGCGCCGGGACTTCGCCGAGGAGATCTGGCGGAGCCATCTGCCGTCGAGCTCCACCTCCAGCCCGCGGTAGACGGACACGGCGACGTACGGGCCCTTGCCCGGCCTGCCGCCCCAGAACCTGGTGGTCCCCGACCATTCGCGGCCCATCGCGCTGTCACCGCCCGACGGCCTCCCGAGGCTCGTGGGGACGCCGATCCCGTCCACCGAGGCGGCGGTGCCCGCGGCCACCTCCTCGACGCCTTCCGCGATCCTCAGCAGCTCGCCGGCCAGCGAGGTCGTCGCCCAGATGCGCACGCCCACGCCGGGCCGTACGACCCACAGCACCATGCGGCCCTTGTCCATCCGGCGGTCGAACGACATGACGGCGCCCTCCAAAGCGGCGACCGGCCCGACGGAGACGCGCCGCACGTCGAACAGCGTCTCGTTCGTCGGCCATGCAACCCGGCGCAGGCTGTCCAGGTCGAGCGCCTCGCGGCCGTGCACGACCTCCACCATCACGTTCCGCCTGCCGTCGGACCAGGAGCGGCCGACGCCGCCCAAGCCCGCGGATCCGGCGGCGCGCAGCCCGGATGGCAGGTACGTCACCCGCATACCGCCTACGTCGCCCTCCGGGACGACGCGCAGCCCCTCGGCGATCCTGCCGAGCTCGCTCTCCAGAGGGGCGGACGTCGTGACCCGGAGCGCCAGGCCCGGCTCCGGCACCCACATCTCGTCGGTGTCCGAGAACGCGACGGGGTCGGTCCCCTTCGCCGGCTCGCTCGCCACCGGCCCGATGTTCAGTGCGAGGAGGTCGAGGGCGTCATCCAGGCGCCGCCCGGTCCGGTAGACGCCGACCTGGACGAACCCGCCGTCGCCCTTCCACCGCAACGCCTCGCCCTCCAGCGGGCCTGCCTTCACCTCGATGCGCTCGGGACGGTCGCCGAACCCCTGCGGGAGGTAGCCGACCTCGACGCCGTCGATCTCGGCGAGCACCTTGCCGGTGGAGATCTGATGCCGCGGGACGAGCGCGACGTAGGCGGGCACCGCTCCGGCCGCGACCAGGACCGCGGCGACGATGGCGACCAGTCGCAGGCGCGTGCCGCGCACGCGCTCCGAGCGCCGCACGACCCGATCGACCAGGTCCGGCGCGATCGCCAGGCCGGCCGTCTCGTCCGCCATGGCCCGGCGCAGCGCACTCTCAAGCTCTGACATCGTCGATCACCTCCGCGCCCAGCAGCCGGCGCAGCCGTACGAGGGCTTTGGCGGTCTGGCTCTTGACGGTGCCCACCGAACATCCGAGCACCTTGGCGGTCTGCGCCTCCGTCATGTCCTCCCAGAACCGGAGGACGACCACGGCCCGCTGGCGCGGGGGCAGAGCCCGCAGGCCGTCCATGAGCACCTGACGCAACTCGACGTCGGCGGCCGGAGCGGGCGTCTCCGGCGGCGAGTGGGTCGGAATGATCCGCAGCAGGGCGCGGCGCCTCGCCCGGCTGATCGCGAGGTTGACGATGATCCGCCGCACGTACGGCTCCGGGTCGGCGTCCTTGTGCACCCTGTGCCAGCTACGGCAGGCCCGCTCCAACGCCGCCTGCAGCACGTCCTCGGCGTCGTCGGAAGCGCCACAGGTGAGATAGGCGGTGCGGAGCAGGCTCGTGCCACGGGCCGCGACGAACTCGGCGAACCCGTCCGGGGGTCTCACGCGCTTTCATCCAGTCTCATGCCCACACGTACGCCCGGCCGCCGCGGAAGGTTGCCCTCCGGCCATCGCTCTCACCGGCAGTGAGGACCCGGCAGTCCCGGCCGGGTGCGTTCAGGACCAGAGGACGCAGATGGGGGCGGCGAGGATCTTCTCCTCCATTTCGTGGATGTGCGGACCGGTGTGCAGGACGACGCCGGCCACGAAGCGGTCGCCCAGCTCGTCCCGCAGCCACCGCAGGTGTTTCGCATCGTCGTGGCGTGCGGTGGCGGCGGCCTTGACCTCAATGCCGATCACTCGTCCCATGCCGAGCTCCAGAACGATGTCGACCTCGTGCCGTCCTTGGTCCTGGCGGAGGTGGTAGATGCGGGGCCGGCTGTCGCACACCGGCACCTCCGCGCGTAGCTGCTGGACCACGAAGGTGTCGAGCAAGCGGCCAAGGAGATCGCCGTCACGCATGAGCGCCTGTCCATCCACCCGCAGCAGGGCCGCGACCAGGGCCGGGTCGACGAGATACCGCTTGGGCCCGCGGATCAGCCGCTTCAGTCGATTGCTGAACCAGGCGGGAACCTTGTCGACGATAAGCAGCTCACGAAGGAGGCGCTCGTACGCCTCTCCCGTGCGCGCGTTCACGGCCGCCGCGTCGTAGAGCGTCTTGTCCGTGACCACACCCGCGGTGTTGAGAGCCAGCGCCTCCAGATAGGACCGGAGGCGGATGGGGTCGCGCCGTCCGTCGAGGGTCTCGATGTCCCGCGTGAGGGTCTGCTCGATGTAGCTGTCCAGCCACCGTACTCGCACGGAAGCGGGCATCCGCTGAGCCTCGGGAAAGCCGCTGCGCAACGCGAAGTCGATGTAGTCGGCCAGATCTGGCGGCCGCACCGGTACGGCGAGTTCCTCCATCCGCCCCTGGGCGAGCAGGTCGGCGAAAGGAGGTCTCCCGGTGTTGCGCTCGACCTCCTTGACCGCCAGTCCCATCATGTCGATGCGGACCACTCGGCCCGTGCCGGGCCATGTCCGCCCACCGAAGTCCGACCATGCGGAGCCGGTGAGGATGAAGCGGCCTGGGCGGTGGTCGCCGTCCACCGCCCGCTTGACCGAGCCGAGTACTTCGGGGACGACCTGCCACTCGTCCAACAGGACCGGCTCCTTGAGCCGGCGCAGGGCCACGTCCGGGTCGGCGAGGAATGCGGCGTTCTCACTGTCCCGATCGAGCCGCACCACCGTTTCGACGTGCCGGATCGCCGTGGTGGTCTTCCCCGTGGCCCGTGGACCGACCAGCATGATCGCCGGCAGCGTCGTGAAGACGCCATCGATGATCGGATCCACCATGCGCGGGATGTAGGAATCGCGGCTCACCCAGGCACGCTACCAATCTGACCCAGCCGCCAGTACAAAGTTGACCCAGCTCTCAGTACAAAGATGACCCATCACAAAGATGACCCACTGCGGTGGCCCGGGACGGCCGGCGCCTCCGGGCCCACGGGCGGGCGCGGAGGCGCGGGGACGGACCGATGTCACTTGGCGAGGGCGACCCCGGCCGCGATCTTCTTGAGCTCCCTGTCGGCCGCGGCCTCGCCGATCTTGGCCGCGTAGTCAGGGCTGATCATGACCTCGACCCCGACGCCGGAGGCGAGGGTCCACACGATCGTCCGGGTTCCCCCGTCGTTGATCTGGTCGCCGCCCTCCGACAGGCTGACCAGGTACGCCTTCCTGCCGCCGGCCTCGATCGGCTCGGCGCCCTGCGCGGCGTAGCCCTGCATGCGCTTGGCCAGCACGCTCGCGGCGTCCTTCCGATAGACGATCATCTGGACGCTGTACATGCCGGGTTCCAGCCCGGGCTCCACCCAGCTCGTGGTGTAGCTGCGCTTGCCGAACCCGTCCTTGCCGGACCACTTGCCCCATTCGAGCCCCTCGGGCAGATAGCCGACGTGCACGCCGCCGAGCGTCCGCCCGTCCCCCAGGTCGCCGAGGTCCTGGGGCATCCGCGGGTCCTGTGTGCCCTCCGTGGCGGAGGGGGCCGGGCCGGCCGTCGTGGCGATCGTGATCGTGACCGCCGCCCCGGCGGGAGCGGCCGTCCCGGGCTGCGGCATCTGGGCGAAGACCGTCCCCGCCGGGGCCTCCTCGGTGACGACCTTCGTGACTCTCACCGTGTAGCCGGCCTCCTTCAGGAGGGCGTTGACCTCCGCGGCGCTCTTGCCGACCACATCGGGGACGACCCCTCCCGGCACGGCGACCGTGTCGTCGGAACCGGGCGCGGACGCGGACGCGGCCGGGTCGGCCGCGCCGGTGGCGCCGGTGCCGGTGAGGCCCCCGGCGGCCGGGACGGCGTCGGGCCGGGCGGTCAGCGCCACGGGCACCCCGACGGCGACCGCCGCGGTGAGCACGGCCGCGCCTGCCGTACGAAACCTGACCACGTGGCGGCGGCTGCGCCGCCGGACGGCCTGGCCCAGCGACGGCGGCGCGTGCACGCCGGCGACCTGAGCGGCCATGGCATCCCTCAGCGCCTCTTCGACGTTCATGCGGACGCTCCTTCCAGGCTTTCCATGCGTGCGCGCACGCGTGCCAGGCCGCGGGCGGCCTGACTCTTGACGGTGCCGACCGAGCAGCCGAGCAGCGCGGCGGTCTCGGCCTCCGACAGGTCCTCCCAGTAGCGCAGGACCAGTACGGCCCGCATCCGGGCCGGCAGCTTCCTGAGTTCGGTGACGAGCACGTCCCGCAGGCCGAGGTCGGGCGACTCCACGGGCGTCTCCGGCGGCTGGGCGAAGGTGATCTCCTGGAGCACCCTGCGCCGCCTGGCCTTGCTGATCGCACCGTTCACCACGACCCGGCGCGCGTACGCCTCGGGGTTGTCGTGCCGGATGCGCGGCCAGTGCCGGTAGACCTTCTCCAGCGCGCTCTGGACCATGTCCTCGGCGTCGGACGCCGAGGCGCCGCAGACCAGGATCGCGGTGCGCAGGAGGGCGGTGCTGCGCGCGGCCAGGAACTCGTCGAAGGCCGCCTCGTCTTCTTCGGTCATGCGCTCCCCTTTCGTCCCTCCCCAACGCGCCAACCCGGCGACGGGTTGAGAACGGCATGCGGCAACATATGGAGATGGCACGTCCACTCGACACGCTCCCCAAGGCACATCTGCACCTGCACTTCACCGGCTCGATGCGGCATACGACGCTGATCGAGCTCGCCCGGGAGCAGGGCGTCCACCTCCCCGACGCGCTGGTGGAGGACTGGCCGCCGAAACTGCGGGCGACCGACGAGCGCGGCTGGTTCCGGTTCCAGCGGCTGTACGACATCGCGCGGTCGGTGCTGCGCCGGCCCGATGACGTCTACCGGCTGCTGCGCGAGGCCGCGGAGGACGAGGCCCGGGAGGGGTCGCGCTGGCTGGAGATCCAGGTAGACCCGTCCGGGTACGCCCAGCGTTTCGGCGGGCTGACCGAGACCCTCGAACTCGTCCTCGACGCGGCGGAGAAGGCGGCCAGGGGGGCCGGGATCGGCATGGCCGTGATCGTGGCCGCCAACCGCACCCGGCACACGCTCGACGCCAGGACGCTGGCCCGCCTGGCGGCCCGGTACGAGGGCAAGGGCGTGGTGGGCTTCGGCCTGTCCAACGACGAGCGGCGCGGCCGGGCCAGGGACTTCGAGCACGCCTTCCGGATCGCCAGGGGCGCGGGGCTGCTCGCCGTGCCGCACGGCGGCGAGTTGCTGGGCGCGGCGAGCGTCGCCGAGTGCCTGGACGACCTGGGCGCCGACCGGATCGGTCACGGGGTGCGGGCGGCCGAGTCGCCCCGCCTGATGGAGCGACTGGCCGACCGGCAGATCACCTGCGAGGTGTGCCCGCTGTCCAACGTGGGCCTCGGGGTGGCGGAGCGGCCGGAGGACGTGCCGCTGCGCCGGCTGTTCGAGGCCGGGGTGCCGATCGCCCTCGGCGCCGACGACCCGCTGCTGTTCGGCGCGCGGCTGCTGCCGCAGTATGAGCTCGCGAGGGACGTCTACGGCTTCGGCGACGCGGAGATCGCCGAACTCGCCCGGCAGTCGATCCGGTCGTCGACGGCCCCCGACGCGGTCAAGAAGGAGTTGCTGAGCGAGATCGACGCCTGGCTCGTCTCCCCCGAATGACGGCACGCCGCGAGCCGGGGTCCGGCGGCCAGAGGTCCCGTAACGGCTCGCCCGAGGCGAGGTGTTCAGCGGACCCGTACTCAGCGCGACCATGCTCAGGGCCCATGCTCAGCGCGACCCATGCTCGGCGCGACCCATGCTCAGGGTCCATGCTCAGCGCGACCCGTGCTCGGCGCGACCCATGCTCAGGGTCCATGCTCAGCGCGACCCGTGCTCAGCGGACCGACAAGGCGATCCGCACGGCCTCGGCGCGGTCCGGTCCCTCCAGCCGCAGCCCGACCAGCCTGTGCTGCCAGATGAGGGTCGGCCCGGCCACCCGCTCCTCGTGCGGCTCACCGCCGCCCGCGGGCACGTACGACACGCCGTGAGACCGCGGGATCCACCATCCGGCGACGGCGCTCACCTGCTCCGGCCAGGGTTCTCCGAGTTCCTTGCGCCAGACCACGCCCAGCGTCCCGTCGTACTCGTCGAGCCGCACGCCCGGCCACAGGAGTGTCACCACCCGGCCACCGTCGGCGAGGCGGACGTCGGCCGGCTCGCCGAGCGCGGACGGCACGGCGACGTGGAAGCGCGCGGTCCGCCGCGCCTCCTCCAGCGTCACCCGGCGCTCGCCCGGCAACGGGCTCGGCACCCCCGTGGGCAGCGGCCCGGTGCCACCGACGTGGATCTCGACGCCCGCGAAGTGCAGCACCGACACAACAGCGGCCCGGCCCTGCGGGGTGGCCCCGAGCAGCACGGCCATCAGCGCCGCCACCGCCGCTGCCGCCACGCGCGGCGACGGCCGCAAGACGGCCCGCCGCCGATCCGGACGCCGTGTCCTGTCGTCCTGAGCCCTGTCGTCCTGAGCCCTGTCGTCCTGAGCCCTGCCGTCCTGAGCCCTGCCGTCCTGAGCCCTGCCGTCTTCCAGGCGGGCGCGTACGGCACGCGCCACGTCGGCGGGAGGCGGCACGGGCACGGCCAGGTCGGCGCCGAGGGCCCTGAGCCGCGCCTCAAGGGCGTCCGGTTCGATCGGATCGTCGTCATGCGAGGTGCTCACGGCCCACCTCCTCCCGCAGGCGCCGCAGGGCCCGGAACGTCCGCGACTTCACCGTGCCGAGCCGCAGACCGAGGACCTCGGCCGTCTCCGCCTCGGACAACTGCAGGAAATACCGGCAGACCACGGCTTCGCGTTCCCCGTCGGGCAGCGCGCGTACGGCCTCCAGCAGGCGGGTCCTGCCGTCGGCGCCCACGGCCGCGTCCTCCGGGTCCTCCGGCCCGAACGGCTCCCGCTCGCGCCCCAGCCGTACGGCGAGGTCGGAGCGGCGGCCGCGCGACCGGGTCAGGTCGTGGGTCTCGTTGGCCACGATGCGCAGCAGCCAGGGGCGGAAGGACGAGCCCCGGCGGAAGCCCTTGAGGTGGCGGAAGGCCTTGACGAACGCCTCCTGGACGACGTCCTCCGCCTCGTCGGCCGCCCCGAGCAGGCTCGCCGTACGGTGGGCGACCGCGCTGTACCGGGTGACCAGCACCTCGTAGGCGTCAAGGTCACCGGCCAGGGCGCGGGTCACTGCCTCGTCGTCGTCCATCTGGGGGTGTCGGACCATCGGGGGATATCGGGCCGGAAGGCGGACGAAGGTGCAGCCTACGATCAGGCGGGCATCCCGTCTACAGCGCCGCCCGAAGGGCACAGTGACCCCGATGCGGCCCCTCCGGCGAAGCGGACACCCGCCGATGGGGCGGGCACTACACTTTCCACGACCGTCAGCGTGCAGATCGAGGATCCTATGTCTGGGTATGACCGAGTAGTCCAGCCGGCGGCCGGAGACGAGGCTCTGGAGAACCACCTCGGCGGCGACGAGGCCAAGAACTACCGGCAATACGAGTTCGACATGGTCGCGCCGCACGTCGGCCGGTCGCTCCTGGAGATCGGTTCGGGTCTCGGGCACTTCGCCGAGCAGTTCCTGCCACGCTTGGACAGGCTCGTGGTGAGCGACTTCGATCCCTACTGCGTCGAGCAACTGCGCAAGAGGTTCGCCGACCGCGACGACGTGTCGGTGCTCCAGTTCGGCCTGCCGACCGAGATCCCCCTCGCCGACCCGGTCGACACCGTCGTGATGATGAACGTCCTGGAGCACATCGAGGAGGACGCCGAGGCGCTGCGGTCGCTGGCCAGGGTGACCGCCCCCGGCGGGCGGATCGTCATCTGGGTGCCCGGCTACATGCAGCTCTACGGGGACTTCGACCGCAAGGTGGGGCACGTCACCCGCTACACCCCCGCCACGCTGCGCAAGACGGTCACCGACGCCGGCCTCGACGTCCAGGTGCTCAAGCCGATCAACTTCCTCGGCGCCATCGCCTGGTGGGCCGCGGTGCGGCGGGGCGGTGTGGGCTACCCCGACCCCCGGCTCGTCAAGATCTACGACCGGACCGTCGTGCCGATGACCCGGCTCATCGAGCGGTTCGTGCGTCCGCCGTTCGGCCAGACCGTGTTCTGCGTCGCCAGGGTGCCCCGATAGCGGTCCCCATACGGCGTTCCGGGGCGCGGACGGCCGCCCGGCTCACCCCGTATGTCCGCACGACGCGGTGACGGGGGCGTGGACACCCGAATTGTGCGACAAATGCCTCATGCCTGCACAATGGGTCCCCCATGAGTGAAACCAGGATCCTCGTCGTCGAGGACGAGCCAAACATCCGGGACATCGTGGAAGTCGCCCTCAGGTTCCACGGCTTCCGGGTGACGGCCGTGGGCACGGGGGCGGCGGCGCTGGGCGAGGTGCTGAGGAACCAGCCCGACCTGGTCGTCCTCGACGTCATGCTGCCCGACATCGACGGCTTCGAGGTGTGCCGGCGGATCCGGGCCGAGGGCGTGCACCCTCCCGTGATCTTCCTCACCGCCCGCGACGCGGTCGCCGACACCGTACGCGGGCTGACCCTCGGCGGGGACGACTACGTCACCAAACCCTTCTCGGTCGAGGCGCTGGTCGCGCGGATCCGCGCCGTGCTGCGCCGTACGACCGTGCCGGAGGCCGCCGAGCGGGCGCACGGGCCGATCCTCCGGGTCGCCGACCTGGAGCTCGACGAGGCGCGCTGGGAGGTGCGGCGCGGCGGGGTCCCCGTGGACCTGTCGCCGACCGAGTTCCGCCTGCTGGCCTTCCTGATGGCCAACGCCGGCCTGGTGCTCACCAAGCGGCGCCTGCTCGAGGAGGTCTGGGGCTACGGCGGGAGTTCGCAGGTGCTGGAGACCTACATCTCCTACCTGCGCCGCAAGCTCGACCCGCTCGGCCCGCCGCTGATCCACACCCAGCGCGGCATCGGATACTCCCTGCGGCCGCCCCAGGACATGTGACGGACCCATGATGTCGCTCAGGACGCGCCTGCTCGCCGGGCTGCTCGGGGTGAGCGCGGTCCTGCTCGTCGTGTTCTCCCTCGTCAGCGTCGTCGTCCTGCGCGGGCACCTGCGTACGCGGCTGGAGGGGCAGGTGGTGGCGGCGACCGTCACGGCGGCACGCCGGGTGGTCGAGGGGGACCCGCTCGCGCAGGCGCTGACCGGCTCCACCTACGCCCTCGCGGTCTACAACCTCACCGAGCGGCACGCGCACCTGGTCAGCGGCGACGCGGACGAGGCCGCGGCCGTGCCCGGCCTGACCGAGGCGCTGGGCAAGGACAGGCTGCTGGCGTACGCGGCGCAGGGCCGCACCTTCGACCTCGACCCGAGCGCCGAGCACGAACTGATCGCGGCCGCGGCCCTGTCGCCGAGCGGTCTGCGGATCATGGTCATCGCGGTCCCCCTGGACGCGGTCGACGACCCGGTGCGTCACCTCCTGATCAGCGAACTGGCGACCGGCGGGGTGCTGATCCTGCTGCTGGCCGCGGGCGGCCGGCTGCTGATCGCCGGCGGCCTGGCGCCCCTCGGCAAGATGGCGCGGACCGCCCACCTCGTGGCCGAGAGAGTCGACCTGTCGGCCCGGATGCCCGAGGGGTCGTCGGAGGTCGGCAGGCTCGGCGCCGCGATCAACCTCATGCTCGACCGGATCGCCGACGCCTTCCGCGACCGCCAGGCGTCGGAGGACCGGGTGCGCCGGTTCGCCACCGACGCCTCCCACGAGCTGCGCACCCCGCTGTCGACCATCTCCGGGTACGCGGAGCTGTACCGGGCCGGGGCGATCCCGCCCGAGGACCTGCCCAAGATCATGGGCCGGATCGAGGCCGAGGCCGACCGCATGGGCCGCCTGGTGGGCGAGATGCTGGAACTCGCGCGGCTCGACCGGGGCGCCGCCCTTGCGCTCGACGAGACCGACCTGGCCGAGATGGCCCGCGAGGTGGCCGCCGACTCGGCCGCTCTCGACCCCGCCCATCCCGTGACGGTGGAGGCCCCGCCCTCGCTGGTCGCGACGGTGGACGAGGCCAGGGTCCGCCAGGTGCTCGTCAACCTGCTCGGCAACGTGCGGGCGCACACTCCCGAGGGCACCAAGGCGACCGTACGGCTGCTGCGCGCCCCGGAGTCGGTGACGATCGAGGTACGCGACACCGGTCCGGGGATGAGCCCGGAGCAGGCCGAACGCGCCTTCGACCGCTTCCAGCGCGGAGAGGACCACCTGTCCGGCGGGGCGGGGCTCGGCCTGTCGATCGTGAAGGCCATCGTGGAGGCGCACGGCGGCCGGTGCCGGATCGTCTCCTCCCCCGGCGAAGGGACCGCTGTACATATCGTGCTCCCCGTGGTGCAAGAGGCTACTGGCGGGTAGTTAACGAGCACAGCTCGTATCACCGCCGAGGAGGTCGACGATGACGACCGATTACGCCAAGGCCAGGGAGGTGGCCGAGCAGGCGCGCGAGAGGGAGTGGACCCGCCCGAGCTTCGGCAAGCAGCTCTTCCTCGGGGACTTCCGGCTGGACCTCGTGCATCCCGCCCCCCGCCTCACCGAGGAGGAGATCAAGAAGGGCGACGACTTCCTGCGCGCCCTGCGGGCGTTCCTGCAGGAGAAGGTCGATCCCGCGCTCATCGAACGCACCGCCGTCATCCCGGACGAGGTGATCAAGGGCCTGGCGGCGATCGGCGCGTTCGGCATGACCACCGAGGAGGAGTACGGCGGGCTGGGACTGAGCCATCTGTACTACTGCCGTGCGCTGGAACTCGTGACGTCGTGCTCCCCCGCGCTCAGCGCGCTGTTGTCGGCCCACCAGTCCATCGGGGTTCCGCAGCCGCTGCGGCTGTTCGGCACCCCCGAGCAGAAGCGCCGCTTCCTGCCCCGCTGCGCCCGGGGTGAGATCTCGGCGTTCCTGCTGACCGAGCCGGACGTCGGCTCCGACCCCGCCCGGCTGTCCACGACCGCCGTCCGCGACGGCGACGCGTACGTGATCAACGGCGTCAAGCTGTGGACGACCAACGGCGTCGTGGCCGACCTGCTGGTCGTCATGGCCCGGACCGGCGCCAAGATCTCGGCCTTCGTGGTCGAGGCCGACTCCCCCGGCATCACCGTCGAGCACCGCAACCAGTTCATGGGCCTGCGCGGCATCGAGAACGGCGTCACCCGCTTCCACCAGGTGCGCGTGCCGGTGGAGAACCTGATCGGCCGCGAGGGCCAGGGCCTGAAGATCGCCTTGACCACGCTCAACACCGGGCGCCTCTCCCTGCCGGCCACCTGCGTCGGCGCCGCGAAGTGGGCGACGAAGATCGCCCGCGAGTGGGGGCGCGAGCGGGTCCAGTGGGGCAGGCCGGTCGGCCAGCACGAGGCCATCGCCCGCAAGGTCGCCTTCATCGCCGCCACCGCGTACGCGCTGGAGTCCGTTGTGGACCTCGCCAGCCGGATGGCCGACGACGAGCGCAACGACATCCGCATCGAGGCCGCGCTCGCCAAGCTGTACAGCACGGAGATGGCCTGGCGGCTGATGGACGAGCTGGTGCAGATGAGGGGCGGGCGCGGCTACGAGACCGCCGAGTCGCTGCACGCCCGCGGCGAGCGCGGCGTGCCCGCCGAGCAGATGCTGCGCGACCTGCGGATCAACCGCATCTTCGAGGGCTCGACCGAGATCATGCACCTGCTCATCGCCCGGGAGGCGGTGGACGCGCACCTGTCGGTCGCGGGCGAGCTCGTCGACCCGAAGGCCGGCCTGCGGGCCAAGGGGCGGGCGGCCACCCGGGCCGGCGCCTTCTATGCCAGGTGGCTGCCGAGCCTGGTGACCGGGCCCGGCCAGGTGCCCACGTCGTACGCCGAGTTCGGCCCGCTGGCCCAGCACCTGCGCTACGTCGAGCGGACCAGCCGCAAGCTCGCCAGGTCCACGTTCTACGGCATGTCCCGCTGGCAGGCGCGGCTGGAGCACAAGCAGGGGTTCCTGTCGCGGATCGTGGACATCGGCGCCGAACTGTTCGCCATCACCGCGGTCTGCGTACGCGCCCAGGAGGAATCGGCCGAGTTCGGGCGCAAGCCGTACGAACTGGCGGACACCTTCTGCCACCAGGCCCGGCTGCGGGCCGAGGCGCTGTTCGACCGGCTGTGGGACAACACCGACGCCCGGGACGTACGGCTGGCCCGGCGGGTGCTCGACGGGCGGTACACGTTCCTGGAGGAGGGCATCGTCGACCCGTCGCTGGAGGGCCCGTGGATCGCCCCGCAGCGCACCGGGCCGTCCATGTTCGACGACGTCCACCGGCGCATCGGCTGAACCGCTGAACGCGCACGGCCCCGTCCCGGCTCCGGGCGGGGCCGTGCGTGCGAAAAACCCTTTGTCCCCGGCTGCGGCGCCTTGTTAGGGTCACCGGCATGTGGATTCTGTACGGCGACCGCTGATCAGCCCTCTGAGCCGCTGATCCGCTCAGCTTTCCGGCCCTGTCCATCCTGACGCGGCAGCTGAGTGACGGCACCTCGGTGCCGCGTTCCCGACGTACAAGGAGATCCCGTATGCGTACTCGCGCGTCCAGCAAGGGCGGCAAGCAGCAGAACCCGCGCACGCCGCAGCCCCAGCGTTCCTTCCCGCCGCCGCGTCAGATCCCGGCCCCGCCGATGCGACCGGTACGGCAGCCACGGCGGCTGCCGAGGGCAAAGTAAGCCGCTCCGTGACGAAAGGGGCGCCCCGGTTGATCCGGGGCGCCTTTTCTCGTCCATTCCTGCCATCCGGGCCGAACTGTGGCTGCCGCACCGCGCGTCGTCCGTTCGGTCCGGCGGGCCGCATTTGTTCACGTCAACGACCCGGCGCCTCGCTCAGGAGCTTCTCGAGCCCGTCGAGCAGGCAGCGCAGCCCGAACTCCAGGGGTTCGGCCGCAGGCTGGGAGTAGCCGCCGCCCCGCATGGCCGCGACCAGGGCCGGATAGCGGTCGCCATGCCGGCGCAGCCGTTCCCCGACAGCGGCCGACCACTCGTCGACGCCCAGCCGATCGGCTCCCGTGATGTTCTGCGCGACGCTACGGACGTGCCCGTTGAGCAGCAGGAACGCATCGTGCTGCTCGACCGGCGGGAAACCGGCGTCCGCGAGGACGGCGAGCGCGGCGTCCAGCCAGCCCAGCTCGTTCGGCCCCATGATGCGATGCCCGCCGGTGGCCTCGAGCAGCCAGGGATGGCGCACGAAGAGCCGCAGGCACTGCCGGGCCCATTCCGCCAGCCGCTCACGCCACCCGCCCGGCACCGACTCCAGATCGGGGCGGTCGCCGATCGTCGTATCGATCATGAGGGCGACCAGCTCCGCCTTCCCGGGCACGTATCGGTACAACGACATCGTCGTGAAGCCGAAGGCGGCGGCGATGCGCTGCATGGAGACGGCCGCAAGCCCCTCGGTGTCGGCGATCTCGATCGCGGTCCCGGTGATCCGCTCCACGGACATGCTCGGCTTCGGGCCCCGGCTGGGTCTGTCGGTCGTCCCCCAGAGCAGGTCCATGCCGCGTGCGAGATCGCCGCCGCCCTTGTCACTCTTCGCCGCCACCGGCCCTCCTGATTCGCCTTGACCGTCTTCCAGAAACTGTATATAACATAGACGAAACAGTATGCGGCATAAACAGTTTTCGCATGAGCTGAGGAGACGGACGAAATGAGCAAGCTCGCGGGTAAGACGGCGCTGGTCACCGGTGGTTCGAGGGGAATCGGCCGGGCGATCGCCCAGCGCCTGGCGGCGGACGGCGCGTACGTCGCCGTGCACTACGGTCGCGACGAGTCCGCGGCCAAGGAGACGGTCGCGACGATCGAGCAGGCGGGCGGCCACGCCTTCGCCGTCCGGGCCGAGCTCGGCGTGCCCGGCGACGTCGACACGCTGTTCGCCGGGCTGGAGGAGGGCCTGGCCGGGCGGCCGCTGGACATCCTGGTCAACAACGCGGGCGGCGCGATGGGAACCGGCTCGATCGACCGGACGACCCCCGAGGAGTTCGACCGGTTGATCGCGCTCAACGTGCGCGCGCCGTTCTTCATCATCCAGCGGGCTCTGCCCCTGCTGCGCGACGGCGGCCGGATCATCAACATCTCCTCCGCCGACACGCGCATCGCCATCGCCCGCGAACTCGCCTACTCGATGGCCAAGGGCGCGATCAACGTGCTCGGCAGGACTTTGGCCCACGCGGTGGGCGAACGAGGCATCACCGTCAACACGGTCGCGCCCGGCGTCACCGACACCGAGCCGAACGCCTGGATCCACTCCAGCCCGGAGATCGAGGCGCTCACCGCGACGGCCTCCGCCCTCAACCGCATCGGCCAGCCGTCCGACATCGCCGACATCGTGGCCTTCCTCGCCTCCGACGACGCCCGCTGGATCACCGGCGACCTCATCGACGCCACCGGCGGCACCTTCCTCGGCCCCCGCATCTGAGGCCGGACGCGAGAGCCGTAGTAGCCGACCACGCAGAAAGGGCACCCCGGAATGTTCCGGGGTGCCCTTCTCGCGGGAACGGTCAGAGGCGCTCGATGATCGTGACGTTGGCCTGGCCGCCGCCCTCGCACATCGTCTGCAGGCCGTACCGTCCACCGGTGCGCTCCAGCTCGTGCAGGAGCTTGGTCATGAGGATCGCGCCGGTGCCGCCCAGCGGATGCCCCAGCGCGATCGCGCCGCCGTTGGGGTTGGTCCGGGCCGGGTCGGCCCCGATCTCCTTGAGCCAGGCCAGCGGCACCGGGGCGAAGGCCTCGTTGATCTCGATGGCGTCGATGTCCCCGATCGAGAGCCCCGCCTTGGCCAGCGCCTTGCGGGTGGCGGGGATCGGCGCCGTCAGCATGTAGACCGGGTCGTCACCGGTCAGCGCGAGCGTGACGATGCGGGCGCGCGGGACCAGCCCGTGGTCACGCACCGCCTGCTCGGAGGCGATGAGCAGCGCCCCGGAGCCGTCGGAGATCTGCGAGGAGGTGGCCGCGGTGATCCGGCCGCCCTCGCGCAGGGTCTTCAGCTCGGCCATCTTCTCCAGCGTGGTGTCCGGCCGGGGACCCTCGTCGTCGGTCACGCCGTTGATCGGGGCGATCTGGTCCTTGAAGTGGCCGTTGGCGATCGCCTTCGCGGCCCGCTGGTGGCTCTCGTAGGCGTAGCGCTCCAGCTCGTCACGCTCCAGGCCCCACTTCTCGCACATCAGCTCCGCGCCGCGGAACTGGGAGATCTCCTGCTTGCCGTACCGCTCGACCCACTTGTCGCCGAACGGGAACGGCATGCCCTTCTCCAGCGCCGCCGTGATGCTCGACCCCATCGGAACGATGGACATCGACTCGACGCCGGCCGCCACGACCAGGTCCTGCGTGCCCGACAGCACTCCCTGCGCCGCGAAGTGGAGGGCCTGCTGCGACGAGCCGCACTGCCGGTCGATCGTGACTCCGGCCACGGTCTCCGGAAGGCCCGCGCTGAGCCACGCGTTGCGCGCGATGTCCATGGACTGCGGGCCGAACTGCATCACGCAGCCCATGATCACGTCGTCCACCGCGGCGGGGTCGACGCCGGTGCGCTCCACGAGCGCGGAGAGAGTGTGGGCGGCCAGGTCGACCGGGTGGACCGTGGAGAGCCCGCCCTTCTTCTTGCCGACCGGCGTGCGGACCGCCCCGACGATGTACGCCTCTGCCACAGTGCCTCCATAGAAAACCGAGCAATGTTCGGTTAGTGAGAGGTTACATCAGAACTTTCGTCGGGGGAGGCGACGATATGGGCAGGGTTTATCCATGGGCAGGGCTCAGGCATAACCTCCGGGTAGCACGTCGGCGGGCTCGACGAGCTGGAAACCCCGGCTGTCGGCCGCGATCCCCCGGAGCGCGTTGGCGAGCGTCACCGCGACGAGCGCCCGCCCGAGCAGTTCCGCTCGGGCGTCGTCCTCGCGCACCATGTCCCGGTCCACGATGCCGGCGGTTATCAGGGGGTCCTCCGGAGCGTCGGCGCCGTGGCGACTCGCGACATCCTCGGCAGGTGCGTGAGCGTCCGTCTCACCCGCCCCCTCTGCCGCGCCCTCGGCGCTCCCAGCGTCCTCGGCGTTCATCTCCTCCGTACGATCGATTGACGAGACCCGCGCGATGGCGATCTCCGTGAGGTACGGCCAGCGAGCACGAGCGACGGGCGGGATGCGATGCCCCTCCTCGATGGTGAGGATCAGTCCTTCACCCGCGTAGACGTCGGCCACCCGGCCCCCGCGGATGGAAACGTGGACGACACCGTCGACGAGCTCCCCTTCGGGCCACTGTTCGGTGTCCACGGCCTCGACGGGGCCCAGTAGCCCGCCCAGGGCAGGCAGGATCTCCTCGGGCTCCGGCACGGCCGGCAGGTAGACCAGCGGGTCTCCGCCGCCCTCCGCCGGGTCGAGCGGCTCGCCCTGACAGAGTGACCAGCCGCCCAGCCGGTACGCGATGCCCTCCGCCAGGCTCTTGTCGAAGAAGTCCACCGGCAGCGGGCCCTCGGCGGCGATCCGGCACGCCCAGAGCCGGTCCTCGTCGGGCACGCCGAGCTTGGCGAGGACGTCTCCGGTCAGTTCGACGGGTGACTGGATGCGCGACCCGCCCGCGAGGATGTCGTCGCCGTCGGTCCTCGCCTCGGGATCGGCGAGTTGCGCGACCGCCAGCAGTGTCTTCGGATCCGGCCGGGCAGGCAGCAGCGCGGTGGGTCCCGTGCGCAGTCGGCCGGGCAGCAGGAGATTCGAGAACCAGCCCACAAGGCCCTCCTCATGATCGGTCGAAGAGACCATAGCCGCGACGGGCGCCGGCCACGAGCCCTTCCGGCGAGGTGCCCGGTCTCAGGAGGTCGACTTCGCGAGCCGCGAACCCGTCATAAGGGCATAGACGATGACGTTGTCGACGTAGTGGCCGGTCGTGTGGTTGTATTTGCCGCCACATGTGATCAACCTGAGCTCGGCGTTGTCGGCGTGGCCGTACACCCGGTTGGTGGGGAACGTCTGCTTGTCCGCCTGTTCGACGCCGCCCACCGTGAAGACGGCCACGGTCCCGTCGAGGCGGACGACCTCGATCTTGTCGCCGTACTCCAGCTCGTGCAGGCGGCTGAAGACGGCGCTGCGTGTGGTGGTGTCCTTGTGCCCGAGCATGACGGCCGGACCCGCCTCTCCCGCCGTCGGGCCGCCGCGATACCAGCCGACCAGGTTCGCGTTGCTGATCGGGGGCGTCTGGATCGCCCCGGAGCGGTCAAGGCCGACCGACTTGATCGGCGCGTTGACGCCGAGCTTGGGGATGATCAGGCGCTTGGGCGTGGACGGCTGCATCGCGGGGGCGGCCGGGATCTTCGGGAGCGGCGGGGGCGCGTCGGCGACCGCCTGGGTCAGCGGCTGCCCGGCGCCGCCCGGCCCCACGGAGGGGGCCAGTCCGTTCTGCGGCGCCGCGAGCTGCTTCAGCGTCGAACGGGTCGGCGCGGCGTACTCGTCGGGGTTGTTCACCATGATCACTACGCCCACGACCACGATGACCAGGCCCAGGATGGCCGCCGTGATCAGCACCCGCCGGATGGCCTCCACGCCGCCGGGAGGCTTCTCCTCCGGCGGCTGCGGCGGGGGCACCGGCTGCACGGGCTGCATCTGGGGCAGCATGACCGGCTGGAAGACCGGCTGCCCGTAAACCGGCTGCGGGTAGCCCTGCCCGCCCGGCCCGGGAGGCATGCCGTACGGCTGGCCCGGCGGGTACTGTCCAGGTGGCGGGGTGGTCATGGCTTCGTCCTACTGCCTCACCGGGCGGCGCCGGGTCCGGAGCACGAGCCCGCCGGCCGCCGCCGCCAGCATCAGCGCGGTGCCGCTGAGGACGAACAGGCGGGCGTCGGGGCCGGCGTCGCCTCCGCCGCCGGTGGCCGCGCCGCCTCCGGGAGTGTTCTCGACCTGGGCGGACTTCGTCTTCTTCTTCTTCGGCGTGGGCGACGCGTAGACCGTCTCGTACACCGTCCGGGTGTTATGGGGCGTGGGCGAGGTGCTCGCGGAGGCACTGGGGCTGGCGCTCGCACTCGCACTGGCGCTCGGGGACGCCGAGGGGCTCGCCACCGGAATCGTCGCCACGGCCGGCATCATGCTGCCCGTCGTGGCGACCGCGCAGTTGTAGAGCGTGGTAGGCGTGGTGGTCGTGCCCGTGCCGGCGGGCGCGATCATGCTGATCTTGAAGTCCTTCGCGGTCAGCACGACGGAGGTGGCTCCCTGCGACGGCGTGACGGTCAGCGTCGCCGTGGGGAGCTGCGGCATCGTCCCCTGGGCCGCGACGGCCGAGGTCAAGGCCGCACCCGTCGGCGAGGGCGTGGACACGCCCACGTTAGTGCCGGCCGGCAGCGCCGCCGCCGAAACGGTGGGCTGCAGTTCGATCGCCGCGCCGCTCGCGATCGCCACCGGCGCGGGGAACGGCGACGCGGCGACCGGCGTGATGCTCAGGGTCGCGGTGTACTGGGTGCCGGTCCCCGTCGAGGTCAGCGACACGGTGAAATCGTGCGTGACGGGGTTGCCGCCCGTGCCCGCGTTGCAGGTGTACGTCACGGTCTTCGTGTCGGCATGTGCGCCGAGCGCGCTCAGGCCCAGGAGAAGGCCCGCGCTGACCACTCCGGCCGCGGCGGCCCTTCCGGCGACTCGGCCCCGCGCCTTTGACTTCAGCACTGACTTCTCTCCACTTCGATGCTCGCAGTCAACAGGCGTACCAGCATGCCAGCATACGGTCACGGTCAGGTAGAGATCTTACGGACAAAAACCCCAAGACCGCCTCCCCTTGCTCAAACATTGTCGCGTTTCACCATGTCCGCGTCGGCCGGACGCTAGTGCCTGTGGTACGGGCCCGAGTTCGGGCCGAAGCGCCGCAGCAGCAGCCCTCCGGTCGCCGCCGCGGCCATCAGCACAACACCGGTGAGCACGACGAGCCGGGCGTCCGGGCCGGCGTCGCCCCCGGCTCCGGTCTGGGCACCGCCGAGCGGCGTCGCCTTGACCTGCTTGGTGGCCGTGCGGGAGACCGCCGCGGTGGCGGTCGCCGTGACCGTCCTGGTCCTGGTCGGGGTAGGGCTCGGGGTCGTCGACGCTGCGGCGCTGGGAGTGGGTGAGCTGCTCGCGCCGTCCGCGTCGTCGCTGGCGGCCGGGCTCGGCGAGGGAGAGAGCGAGGGAGAAGGAGAAGCGGACGGCGAGGGGGACGGCGAGGTTGAGGCGACCACGGTGAGCGCGAGCGACGCCCGGGTCGCGGATTCCGGCAGCGTGCACGTGTAGAGCGCCTCGCCCGCGCCGGTGGTGTCCGCGGCCGCCCGCAGCCTCAGGGTGAAGTTCCCGGCCGCGACTCCGACCGTGCCCGCCGCCGTCGGGGTCAGCGTGACGAGCAGTTCGGGGATCGGCGTCAGCGTGGCCGACGGAGCGAGGGACGCCGGGACCGCCGTGGACGCGGACGGGCTCAGCGTGACGGCCGAAGGGGTCTCGGTCTCCTCCTGCGTGCCGGTCGCCGTGTCGTCCGTGGTCGAGCCCGTCTCGCCGGTCGAGCCCGCGTCCCCGGGGGAGGGCGTCGCGCTCGGGGACGGCGTCGCACTCGCGGAGGGCGTGGCACTCGGGGAGGGTGTGGCGGAGGTGTCCGTCGCCGCCTGAGACTCCGTGTCGCCGGCGGACTCCGCGTGCGGAGAAGGCGAGGCCGAGGGGGAGGGCGTGGCCGACGCGGAGGGCGACGCCGACGGAGAGGGCGTGGGGGTCGGCGATTCACTGGCAGTGGCGGACTCGCTCACGACGGGAGCGCCGGTCACCTCCACCAGGCCCTCGGCCACCACGACATCGTTCGACGCGATGCCCGTCGCCGGTGCCACCAGGGCGCTCTGGCCGTCCGACGGCGAGGCGGGAGCGATCCGCCAGGTCACGGTCGCCGCGCTGCTGACCACCGGGTTGTCGGGCACGACCAGGGTCACGTTCACGGGGTAGGTCGCGGCGGCGCCGCCCGCAGCAGTGCAGGAGTACAGCACTTTCGTCGTTTTGCTCGCCGCGAGCACCGGCCACGTCATCAGGGCCAGTGCGGCCGTCGCTCCCGCCGCCGACCGGGCCGCGATGCGACGCCGGGCACTTCTGCGCCGGGCACTGGGGTCGGGCACGACGTCTCTCCTGCCACCACAGTCACGTACACGTAGCGAACAGTCTCCCAGGAGTTGACCATCGACATAACCGGTCGGCGCCTTATGTCAGGAAATTCTCAGGGAACCTTCACCGCCCTCCCACGGTAGGGACAGCGGGAGGTGTTGTGATGAGACGACTGATCGTGGCGCTCGCGGCGATGGCGGCCATCCTCGTGCCGGCCCTGCCCGCTCACGCACGAGCCGGGTTCTGGGCCGTGACCGAGCTCGACCCGTTTCCCGCCAAGGTGCGGCCCGGTGTCTCCTACGTGGTGGGCTTCTGGGTGCTGCAGCACGGCACCCATCCGTACGAGGGCCCGGGCGGCCTCGAACCGGTCGGCCTGCGCCTGACCGGGGAGGACGGCACGACCCTGACGTTCGACGGGACGCCGCTGCCGGAGCCCGCCCACTACGCCACGTCGATCAAGGTGCCGGCCGGGCGGTGGCGGGCGCAGGGCGTGCAGGGGATGTTCGCGCCGTACGAGATCGGCACGCTCACGGTGCCGGGCGGGCTGAAGGCGGCTCCGCCGCAGTTCCCGGTGCCCGCCGGCGCCGAGGTCACGGACTATTGGGGGCCGGTGAAGCCGCCCGGGTTCCCCTGGAAGGCGACGAGCGTCGTCCCCAACCGCCTTCCGGCCACGACGCCCGCCGCGTCCGCGGAACCGGCCCGGACCATCCGGCCGGCCCCGGCGGTCGCGGCGGCCGGCGGTGGTTCCTCACCGTGGCGTGAGCCGTACGCGCTGGTGGCCGTCGCGGTGATGGCGGTTGCGGGCACGCTGCTGGTCCAGCGCGCGGCCCGGACGGTCGTACGGCGCAGGCCGCACGATCCGTCCGAGCGCGAGCCACGAGAGGGCGAAGAGGTGATCAGCATGGGCTGACCACCCCGCGATCACTTGCCCTTGGTCTGCGTCAGCGTCGCGTAGACGATGATGTTGTCGGTGTAGTGGTGCTGCTTGGCGTTGTAGACCCCGCCGCAGGTGATCAGCCGCAGCGAGGACGTGATCGTGTTGCCGTAGACCCGCTTGGTCGGGAACGTCGACTTGCTGACCTGCTCGATCCCGTCCACCGTGAAGATCGCCATCTTGCCGTCCGCACGGAGAACGGCGATCTTGTTGCCGCGCCTGAGCTCGCGCAGGCGGCTGAAGACGGCGGCGCCCTTGCGGGTGTTCACGTGCCCGAGGATGATCGACGGGCCCTGGTCGCCGGGGGCCGGCCCGAGGCGATACCAGCCGGTGAGGTTCGGCTTGCTCAGCGGGGGCGTCTGGATGGCGCCGGACTTGTCCACACCCACCGAGCCCACCGTGGCCTTCACGCCGATCGCCGGGATGCTGATCTTGAGCGGCCTGCCGGTGACCTTCTTGGTCGTCGTCTGCTTCGCGGTGGACGACGAGGACGACGAGGACGACAGCGGCTTCGAGGACGACGAGGCCACGCTCGTGAGGGTCAGCGGAGAGACCGGCCGGCTCGCGGGAAGCGGCGGCGGCGCGGTCGGGTCCGCCGCCGTGAGCGGCACGCCCGGCCCGCCCGGCCCCACGGTCGGCGGCAGGAAGGCCACGCTGCCCGCGTCCTGGACGTTCACCTGCGCGCCCGGGACCGGCCCGGTCTCCTGCGGATCCGAGGGGTTCAGCACGGCGAGCATCCCGGCCATCACGGCCGCGATGCCGCCGAACGACCCGGCCACGAGCAGGGTCGCGAGGACCGGCTGGGGCAGCGACTTGCGCGTCTGCTTGGCGTCGGTGCCCGCGCCGCCCTGCTCGGGAGCGCCGCCGTCAGGGGTACCGTTCATCGTCATCCTCCTCAGCCCCGCTCGCCCGAGTGCGCCGCCCTGCGCCGGAGCAGTGCCACACCGCTGAGCATGCCGATCATCAACAGCGCACCGCCCGAGCCGATCAGCAGCATGCCGGAGGACGACACGCGCTCCGGAGCCTCACCGGTCTGCGCACCGCCCTGTGGCGTGACCGCCACCTGGGCCACGGTCGGCGTCGCGGTCAGTGTCACCGTCCTCGTCGCCGTCGGCGACGGACTGCCCTGTGGCACCACTGCCACCACGTAGTTCTGCGTCGCCGCCGCAGCCGGTGACGGGCTGGCCGAAGGAGAGGGCGACGGCGAGGGCGACTGATCGCCACTCGGCGACTTGGAAGGCGTGGCCGAGGGGGTGACCGAAGGACTCACCGAGGCGCTCCCCGAAGGGCTGGCCGAGCTGTCCGGCGACTGGCTCGGCTCCACCGAAGCCGACGGGCTGCTGCCCGTCCCGCCGCCCGTGGTGACCTTGATCGGGATCAACGGGAACGGCTTCTGAGCAGTACAAACTGTCCGGTATCGTGACGCGGCGAAATTGTTCGCGGTGCCGGCGTGGACTCTGAAGGCGTCCACGCGAGCGAACTTGTTCTGGGTCCTGTTCTCGACCGTCAGGGTGTACTTGCCGTAAGGCAGGTCCTTCGCGGCCTCGAAGACCTCGCCGACACGACGCTCACCCTGTGTGGACCAGTAGGCGTTGTGCTCAACGCGAGCCTCGTTGGGCGGGTAACCGTTATCGGTCGTCAGCCGCACGAAGCCCATGTCCAGGTTCTTGTCGGAGATGAGATCGACTCCGGTTCCGACGAACGTGAAGGACGCCTTGTCGCCCTCCTGCGACGCCTCGCGGTAGTCCTGCCCGAAGTGCGTCTTGCCGTCGTACGCCGCCGGGTCGGGCACCTTGGCCCAACCCGGTTCGTAATCCACGGAGAAGTCGCCTACGGGGCTGAAGTCGTTGTTCCACGTGGCCTCGACGGGCGCGAGATCAAGAATGATCGAGTCGACCGCGATCGACCCGGTGCCAGCGCGCTCTGCCGTCGCCAGACCTGGCAGCACTTCTCCGAACTCCAGCGGAGGGTCATCCCGCATACGGTCCGCGGTCAGCAAGGTGGTGCCAACCGAGTCGATGTCCCCTTGGCCCGTCCAGATTCCGGTGGCCTTCACTCTGGCCGTGACGGCCAGGTGAGCACCCTTGTCCAGATTCCCATCGAGCGGGTTGGGTACATGGAGCGGCGACTGCGGCTCGCCAAGCTGCCAGTTGACACTGAGCTGCTGCCCGACGCGCAGTTCCTTCGAGGAGACGGAGACGAACGCCGCGACTGTTTTACCGTCAGCGAGGGGGCCGACACAGTTGAAGTAGTACGGCCCCTCGGCCTGACTGGGGCCGCCGGAAACAACTACAAGGGCCGAAGCGGCGAGGCCGACCGCTCCCGCGGCGAGCGTGCGCCGCCTCGCTTTCCACCGAATCACCGCATACTCCGATCACAGGTCCGCCCTGGCGGGCCTATAGCAAACCGAAGGTAGATCTTAGGGGCAACCGAAGCGGTCAAAGGGGTCGTTATCGCGATGGTTTCGGAGTTGTGACCGTCCGTACAACTTGATGCCGATCGACCGGCGCAGGACCAGAATCGTATTCTGGTGCCGCCAACAGACCCTGAGCCGGAAGGCGTACCCGATGCGGCGAGACCTCTTCGACGAGGAGCACGACCTCTTCCGCGAGACCGTCCGTGAGTTCATGGCCCGCGAGGTCGTCCCCCACCACGCGCAGTGGGAGAAGGACGGCATCGTCCCCCGCGAGGTCTGGAAGAAGGCGGGCGAGCTGGGCATGTTCGGCTTCTCCATACCCGAGGAGTACGGCGGCTCGGGGATCACCGACTTCCGCTACAACGTGGTGATCGTCGAGGAGATCATCCGCGTCGGCGCCACCGGCCTGGGATTCGGCCTGCACAACGACATCATGGCGCCGTACATGGTCGATCTGACCAACGACGAGCAGAAGCAGCGCTGGCTGCCCGGCTTCGCGTCCGGCGAGCTGATCACGGCCATCGGGATGACCGAGCCGGGGGCCGGCAGCGACCTGCAGGGCATCCGCACCACCGCCGTCCGCGAGGGCGACCACTACGTGGTGAACGGGCAGAAGACCTTCATCACCAACGGCATCAACTCCGACCTCGTCGTGGTCGTGACCAAGACCGACCCCTCGGCGGGCGCACGCGGCACCTCGCTGCTGGTGGTGGAGCGCGGCATGGAGGGCTTCACCCGCGGCCGGAACCTGGAGAAGGTCGGCATGCACGCGCAGGACACCGCCGAGCTGTTCTTTGAGAACGTCCGGGTGCCGGTGGCCAACCTCCTGGGCGGCGAGGAGGGCCAGGGCTTCTTCCAGCTCATGAACAACCTGCCGCAGGAGCGGCTGTCGATCGCGGTGGCGGCCGTGGCCGCGGCGGAGACGGTGCTGGAGGAGACGATCGAGTACTGCCGCAACCGTACGGCCTTCGGCCGCAACATCGGCAAGTTCCAGAACACCCGGTTCCTGCTGGCCGAACTGGCCACGGAGGTGGAGATCGCCCGACACTACGTGGACAAGTGCGTACGGGCGCTCAACGCCAAGGAGCTCACGGCGGTGGACGCGGCCAAGGCCAAGTGGTGGACGACCGAGCTGCAGAACAAGGTCGTCGACCGATGCGTCCAGCTCCACGGCGGCTACGGCTACATGCTGGAGTACCCGGTGGCCAAGGCCTGGCTGGACAGCCGCGTACAGACGATCTACGGCGGCACCACCGAGATCATGAAAGAGATCATCGGCCGGTCCTTCGGCTTCTGAAGACAGCTGATCAGCTGTGCTGCTGCCCCCAGATCAGCAGCATGGCCACCACGAACACGACCATCACGCCTCCGTAGGCCACCGGGCTCAGCCGGAAGAACCGGCGCACCTTGTTCAGCAGCCACGCGAACAGGAACGCCAGGAAGACCAGAAGGATGAGTCCGGTGTCCACACTGATCAGTATGCGTGGGTTTCCCTGCCCCCGCGTGTCTGTCGGCACAAGCAGCACAGGGAGATTCAGCGAGGGTCTTCGCCGCCTTCGAGGATGCCGCGTTCGAGAATCACCCGCGCGACCAGCTCAGGGTCGTCGCTCATCGGCAGGTGGCCGCAGCCCCGCAGCAGCAGCGCCCGCTGCCCCGCCCACCGCGCCGCCCGTACGGCCTGGCGTCGCGGCAGCAGCCGGTCGCGCTCGCCCCAGGCGATCGTGACCGGCACCTGGGGCGGCGCGGGCGGCGCGACCCACGCCAGCGAGTCCAGCGTCTCCTCGAACCCCACGCACTCGCGCAGCGCCCCGGCCGCCGCGAGCACCGCCTCACGGGACAGCCGCTCGGGGCGGGCCACGAGCAGGCCCATCGCCAGCGCCCTCCCCTCGTCCGTGCCTGCCGCGAGCGTGGGCAGCCCGTCGGCCCGCACCGCCAGCCGCAGCAGGCGCAGCGCGGCCCGTGCGTACGCGTACTCGGGCCGGGACCAGAACCCGGCGGGAGAGAGCGCGACGGCCGTGCGGACGTCGGCGGAGGACGCCAGGTCGAGCGCGATGTAACCGCCCAGCGAGTTGCCCGCGACGTGCGGCCGGCTCAGGCCGAGGCCGGTCCAGAAGTCCCGCACGGCCCGCCCCAGCGTCTCCACGTTGTACGGCGTGCCGTACGGCAGCGGCGGGGACTCGCCGCAGCCGGGCAGGTCCACCGCGATGACGTCGTGCCGCTCGGCGAGCAGATCGAGGACCGGCAGCCAGCCGTGCCGGTGATGGCCGATGCCGTGGAGGAGGACCAGCGGCGGCCCGCTGCCGCGGCGGTCGTGGGCGAGCTCCATGCATCGAGTCAAACACCCGGGACGGCCGGAAAGAAGCGCGCAGCGCGGTCGCGTCCGCCGCCGTCCGTCGAGGCGGACGCGGTGCGTGCTCGTCCCCTCGGGCTGCAATCATGTTCCGTCGCAACGACCAAACACGAAATGAACCGACAAATGACCATCACCAAGCCGGAGGAGCACACCGGCCTCGCCGACCTGCCGGAGCCGGACGTGAAGGCCGGCGTCGTCGACTTGCTGGAACGCAGCGGATCAGTCGTGGTGCCCGTCGGCATCGCCCTCTACGCGCTGCTCTATCTCGGCATCCAGCAGGTGTACGGCATCTTCAACATCAGCCCGGAGCAGGCGGGCATCGACCAGGCCACCATGTTCGGCCGCCTGGTGGGGACGCTGATCCTACTCATCATCGGCGGCGCACTGATCGCGGGCATGATCGTGGCGGCCGTCTGGCTGCTCGACAAGGCCACCCTCGGCCATCTGTTCCGCCTGGCCCAGGCCGTACGCGTGCGCCCGTGGGCCGCCGCGACCGCCGGCGCGCTGTGGTGCGGGGCGAGCTACTGGGGCTTCCTCGGCTACCTCGGGCTGGGCGAGGGCGCGTCGCTGGCCGGCATCGTGATCACCGCGGTGGTGATCGGCGCCCTGTCGTTCCTCGTGCCGTTCCGGCTGCTGCGGCGGCGTCCGGCAGGACGCGCGGGCATGAAGATCGTGGTGGCCGCGTTCACCGGCATCGGGCTCGGCTTCGCGCTGATGGGGCAGATGGAGAGCGACGCGCTCGCCGTCGCCGAGAAGGGCAGGCCCGCCAGCATGCTCCTGTCGATGGTGGGCTTCCAGGACCAGTGGGTGGTGCTCAACGACCGCGAAAGCGGCAAGGTGCTGCGCGGCGGCGTGCAGGTGCTGCTGCTCGGCGAACGCGAGGGCGCGTACGCGTTGTACGACTGCGCGCACCAGGAGACCTTCCGCATCTCCATGGAAGCCACCGTGCTGCGGCAGGTGACGCTCGAACCCGACCGTCCGGCCGGGTACAGCTGCCTGAAGCAGAAGAACTGACCGGACCGCGCCCCCTTGCGGACAGGGGGCGCGGGGTCACGACAGAGACGCCGCGCGGGGCCGGCGGACGGCTGTCAGCGGCCGCCGATGGGGATCTCGAACCAGACCGCCTTGCCCTCGCGGGTCGGGCGGGAGCCCCAGCGTCGCGCGAGCTGGTCCACAAGGTAGAGGCCACGGCCGCCCTCGTCGTTCTCCCCCGCGCTGCGGATGCGGGGCAGGCGGAGATCCTGGTCGAAGACCTCGACCCAGACGGACTCCGCGCCCCTGCGCAGCCGCAGGGTGAACTCCTTGTCGCCCGCGATCTCCTCCTCGAAGCCCGGCACGTCCCACGACTCGTCGAACGGCAGCGGCGGCCCGTCGAGCACCAGCTCGCGGCGCGGCACGCTGGCGCTGGCGGCGTGCAGGACCACGTTGGTCACGACCTCGGAGACGAGCAGGCAGGCCAGCTCCGCGCGTTCCTCGGGCACCTGCCATCCGGCGAACGCCTCGGACGCCATCCGCCGCGCCTCGCTCACCATGATCGGCTGGGCCGGGAACGTACGCTCCTGGGACTGCAGCTCCGTGCCCGCCGAGCGGACGACGAGAATGGCCATGTCGTCGTCGATCTCGCCGGGGACGGCCACCGTGGCCAGGTCGGCGATGCGCTCGACGGACTCCCCCGACGCCTTGACCAGCTTCTCGCGCAGGATGTCCAGCGCCTCGTCGTCGTCCGGCACACCGGCGGCGGAGTCGCGCGGCGGCCTGCGGTCGACCAGGCCGTCGGTGTAGAGGAGCAGGGTCGCGCCGGGCGGCAGCACCCTCGTCTCCTCCTTGTAGACCAGGTCGGCGTGCATGCCCTTGGCCCGCACCCCCAGCGGCTGGCCGACCTCGGTGATGTCCAGGTCTCTGACCTCGCCGTCCACGATCAGCAGCGGCGGCGCGTGCCCGGCGTTGGCGAACGACAGCTGCCTCGACCACGCGTCGTACACCATGTACTGGCAGGTGACGATCGGCGGGTTGGTGATGTCGGCGCCGAAGTCGTCGTGTTCCGGCGCGGCGACGATCCTGGTCCACTCGTCCAGGCGGGCGAGGATGTCGGCGGGCGGTTTGTCGTCCTGGGCGAAGGCCCGCAACGCGGCCCTGAGCTGGCCCATGACCGCCGCCGCCTTGGCTCCCCGGCCCTCGACGTCGCCGATCACGATGCCGACGCGGCCGGCCGACAGCGGGATCACGTCGTACCAGTCGCCGCCCACCTGGGTCTGGATGCCCTGGCCGTGCGAGGCGAGCGGGGCGGCCGGGTAGTAGCGGACCGCGATCTCCAGGCCGTCGAGCGAGGGCAGCGGCTGACGCGGGAGCAGGTGCTTCTGGAACGATTCGGCGGTGTGCCGCTCCTCCTCGAACAGCAGCGCGTTGTCGACGGCGAGCGCGACGCGGGTGGCGATGGCCCCGACGAAGTCGCGGTCGAAGGTGTCGTAGTGGGGCGAGCGCCGGTTCGTGAGGTTCGACAGGCCGAGGTACATCAGGCCGAGCGTCTCGCCGCGCACGCACAGCGGGGCGGCGATGGCCGAGGTCATCCCGATCTCGCCGCACAGCCGGGCCGCGCCCTCGCTCGGCGCCGGGTAGCTGACCTGTGAGAAGTCTTCGACGAGGATCGTCTCCTGGCGGCGCAGGGCGGTCTCGGCGTAGTGCCCGAGCGGGTATCTGATCTCCGCGCCCACCGGCTGCCAGGTGTCCGGCGGCGGCGTCCAGCCGTTCACGTGCGTGGAGACCTTGCGCACCAGGCGGTCGCCCTCGTTCAGCTCGATGAAGCAGTGGTCGGCGAACTGGGGGACGAGCATCTCCGCGACCCGGTTGAGCGTCTCCTCGACGTACAGGGAGCCGGCGAGCCGCTCGCCGATCCGCTCGAGCAGGCCGAAGCGGTCCTTCTCACGCTCGTTGCTGCGCATCGCCTCGCGCGCGGTGATCACGATGCCGCTCACGGAGCCGGAGGGGTGGCGCAGCGGCACGGCCTGCGCGCGCACGTAGATCATCGTGCCGTCGCCGCGGGCCACGTCGAACGTGCCCTCCCACACGCCGCCGCGCAGCACGTGCTTGGCCAGTTCGGCCGCGAGCGGATGGTCCTTGTCCGAGATCCCCAGAGTGTGCAGCGACTCCCTGCCCGGAGACGCGCCCACGCGGCCGAACAGCTGCTCGGCGAAGGGGTTCCAGTACAGGACGTTGCTGAAGCGGTCGGTCACGACCACGGCCATCTCCGCGTGGTCGAGGACGGAGCCGGCGGAAAGGTGGTCGTCGGCGTCCTGTGACAGATCTCCCCATCGCCTCATGCCACGACCGTCCCTTGACGAGGTGGGTTCGCTATGCCGGGCACGGGCGCTCCTGCGAAGGCTGGGTCGCGAGAAATGAAAGGACTCCCTAGGGGATTCAACCAGGCACAACTCATTCCGTCATCGTCTGGTGACAAAAACGTGTGAGGCGACGTCCCTCGGAAGGTCCGCGGTCGTGGTTCCCACCTCACCATCACCTGTCACCGTTACACCGTTGTCACTCGCCGCGAGCGTCACCTCGCGTCCGGGTTGTATCCCAACTTGCTTGAGTTTAAGCATCACGGCGGGGTCGCTTTGCACTTGTTCGCTGATTCGGCGCACTACAACGGGCACGGGGGCCTGTCCCGCGAGGGTCACCATAGGAGACACCATCTCATCTCCGGCCGAACCGGACTGCGGCACCCCCAGCTCGTCGAGACCGGGGATCGGATTGCCGTGCGGGCACACCCGGGGATTCTGGAGAAGGTTCACGAGCCGGGTCTCCACAGACTCCGACATCACGTGTTCCCAGCGACACGCCTCGATGTGGACCTCTTCCCAGGGCATGCCGATCACCTGGGTCAGCAGGCACTCCGCGAGGCGGTGCTTGCGCATGACGCGGATGGCCAGCGTGCGGCCCAGCTCGGTCATGCTGAGGTGCCTGTCCCCCTCCACTTTCACCAGGCCGTCGCGCTCCATGCGCGCCACCGTCTGGCTCACGGTGGGACCGCTCTGCTGCAGCCGCTCGGCGATGCGGGCACGCAGCGGCACGATGCCCTCTTCTTCGAGCTCGAAGATCGTCCGGAGATACATCTCCGTCGTGTCGATCAGGCCGTGTGCGGTCAAGGCTCCTCCAGTCCTTGTAAATCGATGCTACGACCTCCCCCGTGTTCGCAGCCGACCTTATTGGGGAAGCGACCCAGGATGGGAAACATCGGAGCCCAGCGATTCCTTCCGGCGGAGATCAGCCTGCCCGCGCTCAGGGAGGCCGCGCGACACTGCGAGGGCTGCGACCTCTACCGCGCCGCCACGCAGACGGTCTTCGGCGAGGGCGTTCCCGACGCGCGGTTCATGCTGGTCGGCGAGCAGCCGGGCGACCAGGAGGACCGCGAGGGGGCGCCGTTCGTCGGGCCCGCGGGGCGCCTGCTCGACAAGGCCCTCGAAGAGGCGGGCATCGAGCGCGAGGCGGTGTACGTGACCAACGCGGTCAAACATTTCAAGTACGAGCCCCGCGGCAAACGCAGGATCCACCAGAAGCCCACCGTGGGGGAGATCAACGCCTGCCGGCCCTGGCTGGAGGCCGAGATGCGCCTGGTGGACCCGGACGTGACCGTGGTGCTGGGGGCCACGGCCGCCCGGGCCCTGCTGGGCCCGGACTTCCGCGTCACCAGGCACCGGGGAGAGCCGGTCCCCCGGCGCGAGGGGGCCTACTACGTGGCGACGATCCACCCCTCGGCGATCCTGCGCTCGCCCGACCGGGACGAGGCCTACTCCGGTTTCCTCACCGATCTCAAGGTCGCGGCCGGGCTGCCCTGACCGGCGTCAGGGAGCCAGGCGCTCCAGCGTCCAGGCCGCGCCGGTCCGGCGATAGCGGAGCCGGTCGTGCATGCGGTCGGTCTGGCCCTGCCAGAACTCGACCTCCGCGGGCACCACCCGGAAGCCGCCCCAGAAGTCCGGCAGCGGCGGGTCCTGCGGCCAGCGCTCGGCCAGCTCCCGGAACCTGGCGTCGAGCTGCTCCCGCGACTCCACGACCGCCGACTGACGGGAGGCCCACGCGCCGATGCGGGAGCCGTACGGGCGAGAGTGGAAGTAGGCGGCGCTGTCCTCGCGCGGGAGCCGTACGACGGAGCCCTCCACGCGGACCTGCCGCCTGATGGGATGCCACGGGAACAGCAGGCAGGCCCGCGGGTTCTCACCGAGGTCGCGGCCCTTGCGAGACTCGTAGTTGGTGAAGAAGACGAACCCGCGCTCGTCGAAGCCCTTGAGGAGGACGGTGCGGGCGGAGGGACGGCCACCGGCGGAGCTGGTGGCGACGACCATGGCGTTCGGTTCGGGCAGGCCCGCGGCGACCGCGTCCGCGAACCACAGCGCGAACTGTGTCACCGGGTCGGCGGCCATGCCGGATTCGAGCAGGGGCTCACCTTCGTAGCTGTGCCGGAGCCCGGGGAGGTGCGAAGCGCTGTCCACGGATAGGTATTCTCGCCTGCTTGGCGTACGTCTTGCTCGGTGGCCCCTACCAGGGAGAACCCCGTTGGGTAGGGCCGGGGGCGCGACAGTCGGGCGCTGCGGGTTAAATTGACCCGCCGGTATCTCGACATCAAGGCTCTGGACTTCACAAGAGAGGGAGGCGGCCGAGAATGTCCGACTTCAAACCCGGGCTCGAAGGCGTGGTGGCGTTCGAGACCGAGATCGCGGAACCGGACAAAGAAGGGGGCGCCCTGCGATACCGGGGCGTCGACATCGAAGAGCTCGTGGGCAACGTCTCCTATGGACACGTCTGGGGCCTGCTCGTCGACAACACGTTCCAGCCGGGCCTGCCCCCGGCGGAGCCGTACCCACTTCCCGTCCATTCCGGCGACATCCGAGTAGACGTACAGAGCGCGCTGGCCATGCTGGCGCCTTCGTACGGCTTCCGCCCGCTGCTCGACATCGACGACGACCAGGCCCGCGACGATCTCGCACGCGCCTCGGTGACCGCTCTGTCCTTCGTCGCGCAGTCGGCCCGCGGCCTGGGCCTGCCCATGGTCCCGCAGAAGCGCGTCGACGAGGCCGAGAGCATCGTCGAGCGTTTCATGGTCCGCTGGCGCGGTGAGCCCGATCCCAAGCACGTGAAGGCCATCGACGCGTACTGGACGTCGGCTGCCGAGCACGGCATGAACGCCTCGACGTTCACCGCCCGCGTGATCGCCTCCACCGGCGCCGACGTGGCGGCCGCCCTGTCGGGCGCGGTCGGCGCGATGTCCGGCCCGCTGCACGGCGGCGCGCCCGCGCGGGTGCTGCACATGATCGAGGGCGTCGAGAAGATGGGCGACGCCCGCAAGTACGTCCAGAGCGAGCTGGACAAGGGCCAGCGGCTCATGGGCTTCGGCCACCGGGTCTACCGGGCCGAGGACCCGCGCGCCCGCGTGCTGCGCCGTACGGCCAAGGAGCTGGGCGCGCCGCGCTACGAGGTCGCGGCCGCGCTGGAGACCGCCGCGCTCGAGGAGCTGCACGCCCGAAAGCCGGACCGGGTCCTCGCGACCAACGTGGAGTACTGGGCCGCGGTGGTCCTCGACTTCGCCGAGGTGCCGTCGAACATGTTCACCTCGATGTTCACCTGCGCCCGGACCGCCGGCTGGGCCGCCCACATCCTGGAGCAGAAGCGCACGGGCAGGCTGGTCCGCCCCAGCGCCGACTACGTGGGCCCGAAGCAGCGCTCCATCAACGAGGTGCCCGGCGCCGCCGAGGTCATCGGCAAGGTCTGAGCCGCCGCGCGGGTCGCGGCCCTGCGGCGTGCCACAAGCTCCGAGAGGCCGCCGGGCCCGCCCGCGCACCGTCAGCACCCTTGACGGCCCGCTCCTTCCGGGGCGGGCCGTTTCCGCGTCACCGGGCGCCCCTGTGTCACCCGGCGCCCCTGTGTCACCGGGCGCCCCTGTCACCGGCCGGGGCCGGCGGCGTCCTCGCGCGGGCTCTCGGACGGGCTCTCGGACGGGCTCGCGGAGGAGCCCGTGGTCGGGACCGCCGCCGGAGCGTTCCGGGCCGCGCGCTCCCTGACGTCTCCGTCGAGGTTCCGGCAGATCTCCTTGGTGTCCTCGGGCTCGGTGGTCGCCAGGCGCCCACAGCGGACCGAGACCTCGGACCTGCCCGAGCCGCTCACCTTCAGGATCGCGATGGCCTTGTCCTCGGGCTCGTGGGTCGCGGCGTCGAAGGAGATCACCCCGCTCGAACCGTTCCACCTGTCGCGCGGGGAGACGAGGGAGATCTGGTAGAGCACGTCTCCCCTGCTGGGCAGCCCGTCCCGGTAGGCCGCGTTGACGCGCTCGTAGAAGAGCTTGGCGGCGTCGTAGCTGAGGATGAGGTTGTCGTCGGACTCCTTCGCGTGCCGGCCGCCCAGCAGGCTCTGCACGAAGCCCGTCGGCGCCGCGGCGCCGTCCCGCCACAGCTCGCGGCTCGCCAGCGCCGCGTAGTAGACCTGGACGCGCCGGTAGTCGCCGATCTCCGCGCCGCTGTTGGCCACCGCCTTGATGACGTCGTCGCCCGCGAGGACCGTGATCGGCTCCTTGCCGCAGTCCTTGCCCTCGACATAGCGGAGGAAGGCGAGGAAGTCGGCCGCGCGCCCCGCGTAGAGCAGCAGGTCGGGCCCGTGACCGCAGGCCTGGCTCACCGCCAGGTCCATGCCCGTGCCCTGGTTCTGGTACGTGACAAGGTCGCTGACCGTGATCCCCACCGTCCGAGCCTCGTTCGCGTAGTCCTTGGCGAGGTTGTTCGTGTACTTGTCGACATCCGTCTGGTCCTGGACGACCACCGCGGACGGCTTGGGCACACGGTCGAGGAGCCGGTCGCGGGCGAACCTGGCGGCCAGCCGCGCCTGCCGCTGGTTCGACGGCCCCAGGCGGAACACGTACGGCGAGGGGTAGCCGGACCCGGGCCGGGCGGGGTCGTCCGGCAGGTAGCCGAGCCGGTCGGCGGTCGCGGTGGTCACCAGCATCGGGATCTTCGCCGTGTGCAGCGTCCGGATGGCCTCCTCGACGCCGAGGACGCTGCGCTGGAAGCCGATCACCCCCAGCACGCGGGGATCCTCTGCCGCCATCTCGCTGACCAGCTCCGCCGTGCGCCGCCCCTGGTGGAAGTTCGTGCCGGCATTGGCCACCAGCACCTGGAGGCGGGGCGCGCCGGAGACGCCGCGCTGGTACTCCTCCACGGCCGTCAACTCCGCCCGGGCCCCCACGAAGGCGCTGTCCTTCTGGTTCTCCGCGACGGAATACTCGCCGAACAGCACCACGCTCACGTAGGTCCCGGCCTCCCTGGCCAGCGCGTTGTTGTGGTCGATCCGGGCGACGAGCCGCGTTATCTCGCTCGACGGGAAGAGCCCGTCCGGGGTGGGCCCGTCGGCGTTCACGACGCCGACGCACTCCTTGCCGATGCGCTCGACCCAGGACAGGCCGCCGCAGTGCGCGTTGCGGTCCTGCTGGATGCGCCCGAGCAGGACGACAGGCCCGATGAGCAGCAGCGCCATCACGCACCAGTAGCCGATCGCCCGCATCCGGCTGCCCAGCAGGCGCGGCCGGTGGTCGTCGTCCAGCGGGATCGCGGGCGCGCTCACCATCAGCCGCAGCGGCGGCACCCGCCGCCGCGCCGCCGTCCGCCACGCCGCCACCAGCGCGGACAGGTCCGACAGCCGGCCCGCGGTGACCGGCCGGCGGCCCGGAGCGAACGACTCGGGCACCGCGGCCAGCACCAGGAGCGGCGGCAGCAGCCCGGTCTCCTCGACCGTCTCCTCCAGGGTGCGCAGGAACCGCTCGTTGACGTCGCCGGACCACCGCGCGTCGAGGACCAGCATCGCGTACAGGCCGCGCCCCCAGCTCGGCCACGGGATCAGCCACTTCTGGTACGCCTGGCGCAGGTCCTGGCACAAGGCGTGGACGAGCAGCCGCTCGACCTCCGCCTCGCTCGCGTTGGCGATGCGCAGCGCGTACTTCGGCAGGCGTTCGAAGGGCTTCCTGGCCAGGTACGGCTGCTTCCTGAACCAGCCGTTGAAGAAGGACCCGCGGATCGACAGCATGGCCTGGATCAACGTGCCGACGACGGCGACGAGCACGCCGAGCGCCCACGGGATCAAACCGACCAGGTCGGAGGCGCCGCCGAGCCACCAGGCGGCGAGCGTGCCCACCGGCACCCAGGTGGTGGCCGCGCGGCCGAGGAAGTCCGCCGCGGTCCTGCGCCCCCGGTCCCCGCCGTACCTGCCCCTGCGCCAGTCCTTGAGCCGGTCCTTGAACTCCTCCTGGCCCGTACGCGACTGGGGGTCGGGCGGCCAGGCCCGGCCGGGCACGTCGACCGGTTCCCCGGGAGGCGGCTCCTCGCGCTGGCGGCGCGCCCACAGCACGAACTGGACGAGCGGGAACCGCGGCGGGGGCAGGAACGAGCCGCCGACGGGCTTGCCGAGCTGGCCGTGCTCTCCCGCGAGCGCCTCGACCAGCTCGCGGAGGGTGTCGTACTCCCCCGCCCTGACCGTGGCCTGCGGGAGGGAGTCCTCGAAGGGCGCGGCGAGCCGCCGGGCCGCGTCGAAGGCGCCGCCGTCGCGGCCGACGACGAGGACGAGCGGCAGGGGGCGGTCGGGGCGCCAGAAGAACGGCCTGCGAACCAGGGCCTCGATGACGGCGTGCGGGTCGGCCACGCGGATGTCTCCCGGGGGGCGGAGTCCATTCTTGAGGTGGTGCGTGATCTTAAAACGGGACCATGATGTCTCACGATCCGGACCATGGTCTAGAGCATCCGCAGGTCTCACTACGCTTGAACCGTGGCTGACATCGTGATTCCCGCTGACATCAAGCCCGCCGACGGCCGCTTCGGCTGCGGGCCCTCGAAGGTACGCCCCGAGCAGCTCGCCGCTCTCGCCGACGCGGGGGCGAAGGTGATGGGCACCTCCCACCGGCAGAAGCCGGTGAAGAACCTCGTCGCCCGCGTCCGCGCCGGGCTCACCGACCTGTTCTCCCTCCCCGAGGGGTACGAGGTCGTGCTGGGCAACGGCGGCACCACGGCGTTCTGGGACATCGCCTCGTTCGGGCTGATCCGGGAGAAGTCGCAGCACCTTCACTTCGGGGAGTTCTCCTCGAAGTTCGCGACGGTCGCGAAGAAGGCCCCCTGGCTCGCCGACCCCTCCGTGATCAAGTCGGAGCCGGGCAGCCACCCGCTGCCGGTCGCCGAGGAGGGCGTGGACGTCTACGCGCTCACCCACAACGAGACCTCCACCGGCGTCGCGATGCCCATCAAGCGGCCGACCAGCGGTGGCGCGGACGACGAGTCGCTCGTCCTCGTGGACGCCACCAGCGGCGCCGGCGGCCTGCCGGTCTCCGCCGAGGAGTTCGACGTCTACTACTTCGCCCCGCAGAAGAGCTTCGCCTCCGACGGCGGCCTGTGGATCGCGTTGTTCTCGCCGAAGGCGCTGGCCCGGGTGACGGAGATCGCCGAGAGCGGCCGGTTCGTCCCCGAGTTCTTCAGCCTGCCGACCGCCATCGACAACTCGGTCAAGGACCAGACGTACAACACCCCGGCGGTCGCCACGCTGTTCCTGCTGGCCGACCAGATCGACTGGATGAACGCCCAGGGCGGCCTCGCGTGGACCACCGCCCGGTCGGCCGACTCCGCCTCGCGGCTGTACACCTGGGCCGAGAAGACGTCGTACACCACGCCGTTCGTGACCGACCCGGCGCAGCGCTCCAACGTCGTCGGGACCATCGACTTCGACGACGCCGTGGACGCCGCGGCGGTCGCGAAGGTGCTGCGGGCCAACGGCATCGTGGACACCGAGCCCTACCGCAAGCTCGGCCGCAACCAGCTGCGCATCGCGATGTTCCCGGCGATCGACCCCGCCGACATCGAGGCGCTGACCTCCTGCGTCGACTACGTGGTCGAGCGGCTCTGAGCCCGACCACCACGAAACCCGCGTGACGATGTGAGGGGCGGGGCCGGAACGCGGCCCCGCCCCTCGTCGTCATGCGCGGCCCCGCCCTCGTCGTGGTAGGCGGACGGGCCCCGCGATCCCGGGCTCGCCCGTGAATCCGCGGGTGACTCGGCGGGTGTCACACCGTTCAGACGGTGGCCCCACTCGTGGTGGACCCCCGCGCCACGACCCGGCAGGCGTGCCTGACCTGCTCGCGTGCCTGACCGGCCCGCTCGCGCCGGCCCTCGCCCTCGGCGCCGCCCGCGCCGTCCCCGGCCTCCCCGCCCGCTCCGAGGCAGAGCCGGATGGCGGTTTCCGCGAGCGCGGACAGCGGCTGCTCGACGCTGGTGAGACCGCTCGCCTCGGCCAGGAACGTCTCGTCGAAACCGGTTACGGCGATGTCGGACCGGCCTGCCCGGCGGCAGATCTCCAGCGCCCCGAAGGCGATGACGTCGTTCCCGCAGACCAGCGCGTCGATGTCCGGCCGGGTGGCGAGGATCTCCGCGGTCAGCGCGCGGGCCGCCGCCACGTCGGACGGGCAGGTGAAGGTGGGCCGGTCCCAGCCTTCGAGCTCGCCCACCGGCACCTCGGCGAAGGCGCGGAGCCGCTCCAGCGCGGGCGACTCCGTGGTCAGCGGGCCGATGAACGCGGGGCGGCGCACTCCCGCCGCGACCAGGTGCCGGAGCACGTCATGGATGGCGCCCCATTGGTCGGCCCCCACCCACGGCAGCTCGGCCGTGGCACGGCGGTCGATCTGCACGACCGGGATCTCGGCGGCCGCCGCCAGCATGGCGGAAGCGCTGCGCTCCCGATCACACGGGGACACCAACAGCGCGTCGACGCTGCGTTGCAGGAGGTCCGCGATCACCTCGCGTTCGACCGCCACGTCGTTCTGCGCGTCGGCCAGGAGCAGGACGTAGCCGGACCCGCGCAGCCGCTGCTCGACGGCCTTGACGAGCCTCGGGAAGAACGGGTTGGCGATATCCGGGATGACCAGCCCGAAGGTGTGCGACACGCTGCTGCGCAGCGCCCTGGCGATCGCGTTGGGCCGATACCCGAGACGATCGGCGGCCTTGCGGACCCGGGCCGAGAGTTCGGGATCCACCGTCGCGGCCCCGTTGAGCACGCGAGACACCGTCGGCACGGAAACACCGGCCGCGGCCGCCACGTCGCGCATCGTGACACGTGTCCCGTCTCGCACCGGACCTCCGTTTCTGTTCGGTTACCACCAGGTTTCTAGCAGGGTCTTGACACGCCCACGGGCCGTACTGCTAAACATCGGTCTTGCGATCCGAGAAAACGTTATCTCAGGCAAATCGCCTACCGCAACGTAAGGAGATCCATGTCTTCCGACCGCACCCTCGACGGGCGCGTGGTACTGATCACCGGAGCCAGCGCGGGCATCGGAGCAGCGCTCGCCCGCCGCCTGCACGCCGAAGGCGCACGGCTCGCTCTCGCGTCGAGGCGCGGCGCCGACCTCGGCCTCGACGGCGTGTACGCCGGCAGTTGCGACGTGCGGGACAAGCAGCAGGTGGACGCCTTCGTGGCCGCCGCCGCCGAGCGCTTCGGGCGGCTCGACGTCGTCGTCGCGAACGCGGGCGTCGGCAGCTACGGGAAGTTCCTCGACGTGCCCGACCGCCACATCGAGGAGATGATCGACACCAACGTGCGCGGCACGGTCTACCTGCTGCGGGCCGCCCTGCCGTACCTGCTCGAACACGGGGAGGGCGACGTCATCACGGTGGCGAGCGAGGCGGGCCGGCGCGGCCTGCCCGGCGAGGCCGTCTACAGCGCCTCGAAGTTCGCCCAGGTCGGCCTCACCAGGGCGCTCGACAACGAACTGCGCGAGCTCGGCATCCGGTGCACCAACATCTGTCCCGGCGGCGTGTACACCGACTTCGCCATGGACGACGGCCGGGGCCGGACCCCGGACAGTCCTCAGGTGAAGGCGATGATGACGGCGGACGACATCGCCGACCTCATCGTCTACTGCCTGTCCCGGCCGAGGCACTTCCGCATCCTGGAGACCGCGCTGCGGCCCATGAGCGAGGCGTCGTGGGGCTGAGCCGCGGCGTTCGCCACGGCGGCTCGGCACACCACTTCCGGCCAAACACCATCACCGACTGGAGAACCATGGGCAAGCCCGCGCTTCGCGTTCACGGGGTCATCCCCCCGATCGTCACGCCGCTCGACGCCGACCAGGAGGTCGACGTCCCGTCCCTGCGCCGCCTCGTCGACTTCGTGATCGACGCGGGGGTGCACGTCGTCTTCGCGCTCGGCACGGGCGGCGAGGGGCCATACCTCACGCCGGCCCGGCGTGACCAGGTCCTCGACGTCGTCACCGAGGCCGTGGGCGGGCGCGTTCCGGTGCTCGCCGGCGCCAGCGACATCGGCACCGCCCGCGCCGTCGACAACGCCAAGGCCGTCGAACGCGCGGGAGCCGACGGGATAGTGATCACTCCCCCGTTCTACGGGGAGGTCACCCAGGCGGAGATCGACCGGCATTTCCGGCAGGTCGCCGACGCGGTCTCCGTCCCCCTCGTGGCGTACGACATCCCGAGCAAGGTCCACAGCAAGCTGGCCTGGCAGACCACGCTCAAGCTGGCCGAGGACGGCGTGATCGTCGCCGTCAAGGACACCAGCGGCGAGGAGACCTCCTTCCGCCGTCTCATCGACGAGACCTCGGGCATCGACGGCTTCTCGGTCATCACCGGTTCCGACGTCACCTGCGACAGCGCCCTCCTCCAGGGCGCCGCCGGGATGATCGTGGGAATGGGCAACGTCGACCCCCACGGGTTCGTACGGCTCTACACCGCCGCGGTCGAGGGACGCTGGACGGACGCCCGCGCGGAGCAGGACCGGCTGGCCCGGCTGCGCTACATCACCCAGGTCGCGGGCGACCGGATCAGCGGCTTCAGCGCCACCATCAGCTCGTTCAAGGCGGCGCTCGTGGCTCGCGGCGTCATCGGCGGCGACACGACCTGCGACCCGCTGCTCCCGCTGAACGACGCCGAACGCGCCGAGGTGGAGCGGATCCTGACGGCGGCGGACCTGCACAAGATCGGCTGAGCAGGACCGCGTCGAACGCCCCCCAAGCGGTCGTCCGGGGTACGCGGCTCGCTCCCGCGTCCCCGAACGACCGCACGCCGACCCACTGCCGTCCGTGGAACGAGGAACCACATGGCTCACAGCCCCATCCCTCGAGCAGCCGCCGAGACTCCCTCGGGCGCACCGGCCAGACGCGGCCGGGTGCGCTGGATCATCGCGGTTGTCATCACACTACTCGCCATCATCAACTACATCGACCGCGGCGCCCTGTCCGTCGCGATGCCCGACATCCGCGAGGATCTCGGATTCAATGCGACCACGTCGGGGGTGATCCTCTCGGCGTTCGTCTGGCCCTACGCGGTGATGAACCTGCCGTCCGGGTGGCTCGTCGACCGCTTCGGCCCCCGCGTCATCATGACCTTCGCCATCGGCGCCTGGTCGATCTGCTGCGCCGTCACCGGCGCGATGCACACCGTCGCCACCTTCGTCGCGGCCCGGGTCGGGCTGGGGGTGAGTGAGGCTCCGATGTTCCCTGCCGCCGTGAAGGGCATCGGCACGTGGTTCCACAGATCGGAGAAGGGCACCGCCACCTCCATGATGATCGCCGGCACGCAGGTCGGCCTCGCCGCCTCTCCCCCGGTGGCGACAGCGCTCATGCTCGCCTTCGGCTGGCGCGCGATGTTCGTCCTGCTCGGGCTCCTCGGCGTGATCGGCGTCGTCGGCTGGCTGGCCGTCTACCGATCGCCGGAGAAGCACCCCTGGCTCAGCGCGTCCGAGCTGGCGCACATCCGGGGCGGACAGGGGGACGACGCCGCGCCCGCCGCCGACGCGCCGGTCACCAGCCGGGAATGGGTGTCGCTCTTCCGCCACCGGTCCCTCTGGACGATGATCATCGGTGACTTCGCGCTGCAGTACCTCTTCTGGTTCTACATCACCTGGCTGCCCACCTATCTCCAGACCGACCGCGGGTTCACCATCGAGAACGCCGGCCTGGTGGCCGCGCTGCCGTACATCGCGGGTGCGGTGGGCGCGCTCGTCGGCGGCCGGTTCTCCGACTCGCTGGCCGCCCGCATCCCGCGCATCGACGCCCGCCGGTACACCATCGCGGGCGGTGCGCTGCTGACCGCGCTGGCGCTGCTCGCGACGGCCACCACCAGCGGGGCCGTGCTCGCCGTGACGCTGCTCACGATCGGCATGTTCACCTACAGCCTGACCGGACCGTCCATCTGGGCGCTGGCGACCGACGTGGTGCGCACCCAGCGGTTCGTCGGGTCTGTCGGAAGCATCCAGAACTTCGGCGGTTTCCTCGGCGGCGCGGTGGCGCCCATCACGACCGGCATGATCGTCGACGCCTCGGGCAGCTTCGGCCTCGCCCTGCTCGCGGCCGGGGTGCTCGCCCTCGTCGCCGCGGCGATGTACGGCCTCGTGCTGCGTCGGCCGATCCCCGTCTGATCGGGCGGAGGCCGCGATCCTGACGTGCCGGGCCCTGCCCACGGGTCCGGCACGTCAGGCGTACGCATGTCGCGGCGGCCGCCGTTCTCGCCGACGGTCTCCGGACCGTCGGCTTTTTCTTTTCCTTCGGTTTGTAACGCCTCAAGGTGCTTCGTCCAAGCAGGGTTGTGTTCTGTCACACGACCGAGGGGAGCGCCGGTGCGCCGTAAACAGACGGATCCGGCGGACTTCGCCCGTGATCCCGACGCGTTCGAAGCCTTCTACCGGCGGCACGTCGACGCCGTGACGCGGTTCCTGGCCAGGCGGGCGGACGATCCGCACACCGTCGCCGACCTCACGGCCGAGGTGTTCCTCGCCGTGCTGGATTCCGCGCACACCTACCGCCCGGACAGGGGCAGCGAGATCGCCTGGCTGTACGGCGTGGCGCGCAACACCGTGCTGGCGCAGCGCCGCCGTACGGCGAGGGAGTTGCGCGCCACCAGCAGGATCGCCGGCCGCCGCCTGCTCGACGCCGACGACATCGCCCGCCTGGAGGAACGGGTCGACGCCGAGTCGCCGGCCCGTCTCGCGCTGGAGGCGATGGCCGACCTGCCGGCCGGCGACCGCGCGCTGCTGGAACTCGTGGCCGTGGACGGGCTCAGCCCCGCCGAGGCCGCCGCCGCGCTCGGCATCAGGCAGGGCACCGCCCGGGTCAGGCTGCACCGCGCCCGCAGGCAGGTCCAGCGCTTTCCGGGAGTCATCGAACTGATCGGAGGAACGAAGTGAACGACACGTTCGAGGACAGGCTGCTCGCGCAGCTCAAGGCGGAGATCGCGGCACGGGAGGTGCGGGCGCGCGCACCGAGGCGACGGAGCGTCCGGACCCGCCTCCTGGCCGGCGCCGGGATCGTCGCCGCCGCCACGGCCGCGGCCGTCGCCGCGCCGCTCGTGGCCGGGCAGCAGGCCCCGGCGTACGCGCTGACGAAGCACCCGGACGGCTCGATCAGCCTGCGCATCAACGAGTTCCGGGATCCCGGCCAGGTGGAGAGGGACCTGGCGAAACTGGGCATCCAGGCCGACATCACGTATCTGCCGCTGGGCAAGAGGTGCGCCGACGGGCGCGCCCCCTTCGTGGCCGGCGACCGCACCTCCTTCACGAAGGAGGAACTGGAGAGCCCCGACCCGGCCGTGCAGGCACGCATCCGGAGGCAGGCGGAGAACCTGGCGTCGAGCAAGGCGATCCAGACGAAGAACGGCATCACCATCTACCCCGAGTTCATCGAGCCGGGGCAGATCGTCATGATCGAGGTCAACGAGAACCCGGTGGCGCCGGACGTCGAGCATCCCGGAGTCGCCGGACAGTTCGCGGGCCGGCTGACGGAAGGGCCCGTCAAGCCCTGCCGGGTCGTCGACGACCCCACGGCGTTCGACATCGGGACCGCCACCCCGCCCCCCGGCTCCTGAGCCGTTCGCGGGTCAGGTCCTGCGGCGGCGTAGCAGCCAGGCGGCGATCACGCCGCCGATGAGGCCGAACAGGTGGCCCTGCCAGGAGACGCCCGGCTGGGTGGGCAGGGCTCCCCACAGGATCGAGTAGTACGCCACGGCGACCACGACGCCGAGCACGATGTCGAGGGCCCGGCGGTCGAACAACCCCCGGGCCACGACATAACCGAAATATCCGAAGACGAGGCCGCTCGCGCCGATCGTCAGTGTGTCCGGCGGGCTGGTGAACCACACGCCCAGACCGCTGACCAGAATGATGATCAGGCTCGCCGCGAGGAACCTGCCGATCCCCCGGATTGCGGCCACGAACCCCAGGATGAGCAGCGGCAGCGAGTTCGCCATCAGATGGGCGAACCCGGCGTGCAGGAACGGTGCGAACAGGATCCCGGGCAGGCCGTCCGGCTCGTGGGCGACGATGCCATATCTGTCGAGCCGACCGCTTTCCATGTAGTCGACGATCTCGATCGCCCACATCACCGAGACGAGCACGATCATCAGGATCGCGCTGCCGAGGGCGCCGGTGAGGAGCGCGGACGTCCGCTCCCGCATCGACCGGCCCGTCCGGGGCAGCCCGGGCCCGGAATCACTCATGGCTTCACCGTACGCAGTCCCTCTCACGAACGAGCGAACTGCCCCGATCCGCCGGGATCATGCCGCCGCGTTTGCCAGGAGAGGCCGGACGACGGTATTAATAAATGAACAGGCATTTATAAAAGGGAGGGTCCGGTGGCGGGACGTCCCCGCGGAGTGGACGATTCGGTGATCCTGCGCGCGGCGGCCGAGGTGATCGGCCGGGTGGGTCCCGGCGGGCTGACCCTCGCCGCGGTCGCCGACGAGGTGGGGCTCGTGCCCGGCACGCTCGTGCAGCGCTTCGGGTCGAAACGCGGTCTGCTGGTGGCGCTGGCGAGGCAGTCCGCGCACGACGCTGAGGCACACCACGAGCGGCTGCGGCAGGGGCGTCCCTCCCCGGTGGCGGCGCTCCTGGCGCTGGCCGAGGAGTCGATGGCCCTCATGGACACCCCGGAGCGGTTCGCCAATCACCTGGCGTTCCTGTGCATGGACCTCACCGATCCGCAGCTGCACGAGTACGCCCTGGCCGTCCACGAGGCGCAGCGAAGGGCCATCCTGGCCCTGCTGGACGAGGCGGTGGCCGAGGGAGATCTGCGGACCGGCACCGACACCGCCGCGCTGGCCGAGTCCGTCCAGGCGTTGATCGCCGGCACCGGCCTGACGTGGGCCCTCGACCGGCGGGGCACGCTGCCGGAGCGGCTCCGGGGGGCGGTCACCGCCCTCCTGGCGCCCCATATCCGTTCGAAGGAGAAGCATTGAACGACAGACAGCCGCTCGCCGGGAAGGTCGCCCTGGTCGCGGGAGGCACGCGGGGCGGCGGGCGCGGCATCGCCGTCGAGCTCGGGGCCGCGGGCGCCACGGTCTACGTCACCGGGCGCAGCAGCACGGCCGGCCGCTCCGACCTGGACCGCCCCGAGACCGTCGAGGAGACCGCCGCGCGGGTCACCGCGGCCGGCGGCACCGGCATCGCCGTCCGGACCGACCACAGCGACCCCGAGGAGGTCCGCGCCCTGGTCGACCGGATCGCCGCCGAGCAGGACGGGCGGCTCGACGTCCTGGTCAACTCGGTGTGGGGTGGCGACGCGCTGACCGACTGGGAGCATCCCCTGTGGGAGCAGGACCTCGACACCGGCCTGCGGCTGCTGCGCCGGGCCGTGGAGACCCACATCGTCACGAGCCGGTTCGCGCTCCCGCTGATGGTCGCCCGCCGGAGCGGCCTGGTCGTGGAGGTCACCGACGGCAACACCGCCCGCTATCGCGGCTCGTTCTTCTACGACATCGCCAAGTCCACCGTGATCCGCCTCGCCGTCGCCCAGGCCGCGGAGCTGAAGCCGTACGGCGTCGCGGCCGTCGCCGTCACGCCCGGTTTCCTGCGCTCGGAGGCGCTGCTCGACCACTTCGGCGTGACCGAGGCCAACTGGCGGGACGCGGTGGCGAAGGATCCGAACTTCGCCCACTCCGAGACCCCCGCGTACCTGGGACGGGCCGTCGCCGCCCTGGCCGCCGACCCCGGCATCATGGCCAAGACCGGACGCGCCCTGGCCACCTGGGGGCTGTACAAGGAGTACGGCTTCACCGACGCGGACGGCACCCAGCCGGACTTCGCCGCCCACTGGGCGAACGCCCTGGAGGAGGAGTACGGCCCGCTCGGCGACCCGCTCTGACCGTCTCGCCCTCGCCCGCGGGAGGCGGGAGCGAGGCCGCCGTGCGCCTCTTGACGGGCGCGCAGCCGTCCTCCGGCCTGGTCAGCGCGTCGCGGTCGCGTCCGGTTACGCCATGGCGGACGGCGTGGCAGGGGGCGCGGCGGACGGCGTGACGGCCGACGTCGGAGTCGGCCCGGCGGACGGCGTGACGGCCGGCGTCGGTTCGGTGGACGGCGTCGCGGTCGGCGTGGTGGACGGCCAGGCGACGACCTCGGGCACGCTGGTCGCCATCAGCCTGCCGTCGGCGATCACGCGGCGGACTTCGCTGAGGGGGTCACACGTGACAACCACCGGACCGGGCGCGTTCAGCTTCGCGGTGACGAAATAGTTGATCGTGAGGGGCGATGGCAGCCCCCCCGTGCCGGACTGCTGCCGCGGTGCGTAGGAAGTGACGCCCGTGGGCGTACTGACTTCGCACTCGAGGGCGAATGCCTGAGAATCCCGGGCACTGACGGCGACCTGAACGGCATAGTTTCCCGCAGGCACCTGAGGGATCCGTACGAGTTCCTGCGGCGTCTCTTCGTGGTAGTAGAAGTGCCTGCCGTAGGCGATGTAGGTCTGCCCGTACGCGGCCCCGGGATCGCCCTTCTCACCCTTCTCGCCCTGCGGACCCTGTGGCCCCGGCGAGCCGGTCAGCCCCCGCGGGCCCTGGGGGCCGGTGACGTTCCAGGTGACCGTCTCCTCGCCCTCGAAGCAGGCCCCCGCAGGCAGTGTGGGGGTGGCCGTCGGCGCGGCGATCTGCGCGGCCGAAGCCGGAGCCTTCGCCGACTCCAGTTCCCGGGGCATCCGCATCACGCCGTCGGCTCCCACGCAGGCCACGATCGGCGAGGTCGTCGCCGCCGTCGTGGCCACGGCGACTCCCCCGCCGCCCACGAGCAGCCCCGCCACCGCCCCGGCCGCCAGCCAGGCACTACGACCAGTTCGCACACTCATCACCGTTCCCTCGGAGCGTTGTGATCTTCCCGGGGGGAACATAGGTGAGCGGTACGGGAGGGCACGTCATCATCGCGGCGGATGCGCCGTCCGCCATCCGGGTTAGCAGGCGTCCCAACCGGACAGGGACATTGTCCCAAGGACCGTCCCAGGCGCTGCGCCACACCCGAACCGCAGCGATTCGGGGCGCCCCTGCACGGAGCGCCCCGAATAGGCGCTGCGCGGAGCGCCCCGAGTGGGCACAGCGCGGCCTTACGAGGTGAGGGTCACTCGCCCTTCCAGACGGGGGCGCGTTTCTCGGCGAAGGCCGCGGCGCCCTCCATGGCGTCCTTCGAGGAGAAGACGGGCGCCATGATCTCGCCCTGCTTGCGGAACATCTCCTCGCGCGACCAGTCGGCCGACTCGACGATGATCCGCTTGGTCGCGGCGAGCGCCAGCGGCGCGTTCGCCGCGATCGTGCGGGCCAGTTCGAGCGCGCCGTTGAGCGCCTCACCCGGGTACGTGAGCCGGTTGACCAGTCCCAGCTCGTACAGCCGGGCGGCCGGGTAGTGGTCGCCGGTCAGGGCGATCTCCATGGCGACGTGGTACGGGATCCGGCGCGGCAGCCGCATGATCCCGCCGGCACCGGCGACCAGGCCGCGCTTGGGCTCCGGCAGGCCGAACTTGGCCTCCTCGGACGCGACGACGATGTCGCAGGACAGGGCCAGCTCGAACCCGCCGGCCAGCGCGTACCCCTCGACCGCGGCGAGGATCGGCTTCTTCGGCGGCGCCTCGGTGATGCCGCCGAAGCCCCGGCCATCGACCACCGGCATGTCCCCGGTGAGGAAGCCCTTCAGGTCCATGCCCGCCGAGAACGTGCCGCCGGCCCCGGTGAGGACGATCGCGGACACGTCGGGGCTTTCGTCCAGCTCGTCCAGGGCGGCCGCGATCCCGCGCGCCACCGCGCCGTTCACGGCGTTCCTGGCCTTGGGCCGGTTGATGGTGACGACGGCCACGCCGCCGTCGACGATCTCTACGAGTACCTCGTCCGGCTCAGCGACCGGCCCGGAGTTCACCTCGGACACCTGACCTCACTCGGCTTACTTGGGCTGGAAGCGGATGCCGCCGTCGAAACGGATGACCTCGCCGTTCATGTAGTCGTTCTCGATCATCGTGCGCACCAGGTGGGCGAACTCCGAGGCCTTGCCGAGCCGCTTCGGGAACGCCACCGGCCCGATGAGCTTGGCCTTGAACTCCTCGGCGTTCTTGTCGCCGATCTTCCCGTAGATGGGGGTGTCGATGATGCCCGGCGCGATGGTGAGCACGCGTACGCCGATGGCGGCGAGGTCGCGGGCCGCGGGCAGGGTCATGCCGATGATGCCGCCCTTGGACGCGGAGTACGCCACCTGGCCCGTCTGGCCCTCGATGCCGGCGACCGACGCGGTGTTGACGACGACGCCGCGGGCGCCGTCCTCGTCCGCGGGCTCGGTCTTGGCCATGGCCGCCGCGCCGATGCGCATGAGGTTGAAGGTGCCGATCAGGTTGACGTCGATCACCTTGCGGTAGGCCGCCAGGTCGTGCGGGGAGCCGTCCCGTCCGACGGTGCGCTGGGCCCAGCCGATGCCGGCGCTGCTGATCACGGCGCGCAACGGCTTGCCGGTGGCGACCGCCGCCTCCACCGCGGCCTGCACCGACGCCTCGTCGGACACGTCGGTGTGGGCGAACACGCCGCCGATCTCGTCGGCCAGCGCCTTGCCGCGCTCCGCGTTGAGGTCGGCCACGACCACGGTCGCGCCGACGCGGGCCAGCTCGCGGGCCGTCGCCTCACCGAGGCCGCTGGCGCCGCCCGAGATGATTGCTGCTGCTCCGTTCAGATCCATAGCCGGACCTTAACGCGCGAACCGAATGAAGTTCTACTCGGGGTGCCGCAAAATCGCGGTATCGACGTCGGGGTAGACCTTGATCCGCCGGTCCAGCCCGGTCGTGCGCAGGATGCGGGCCACCGGAGGCTGGGGTGAGGCGAGACACACCCCGCCGCCCTCGCTCGTCGCCAGCCGCCAGGCCTCGATGAGCACGCTGAGCCCGCTGGAGTCCATGAACGACAGTTCGCCGAGGTCCAGCACGAGCGTCGGGCCGTCGTCGCGTATGGCGTCCCGTATCTCGTCGCGCAGGAACGGAGCCGTGAACAGGTCGAGCTCCCCCTCCACGGCCACCACCACAGCGTTGGACAGCGATTGGCGCGCGAGCCGCAGCTTCATCGTCGGGACCTCCTCAGCTCCGGCCCACTTTACTTATCCATCACCCGGGTTGAGCAGGGACGGCGAAGCCGTAGGGAAGTTCGAGCCGGTGCGTGGCGAGCAACCGCTCGTCGGCGAGCAACGCGTGCGTCGGCCCGTCGGCGGCGATCACCCCCTCGGACATGATGAGCGAACGCTCGCACAGCTCCAGCGCGTACGGCAGATCGTGGGTGACCATCAGCACGGTCACGTCCAGGCTCTTGAGGATCTCGGCCAGTTCGCGGCGGGACGCCGGGTCGAGGTTGGACGACGGCTCGTCGAGGACGAGGATCTCCGGCTCCATCGCCAGCACCGTGGCCACGGCCACCCGGCGGCGCTGGCCGAAGGACAGGTGGTGCGGCGGCCGGTCGATCGCGTCCATCATGCCGACCCGCTCCAGCGCGTCGTGCACGCGGCGGTCGAGTTCCGCGCCGCGCAGCCCGAGGTTGGCCGGGCCGAACGCGACGTCCTCCCGTACGGTCGGCATGAAGAGCTGGTCGTCCGGATCCTGGAACACCAGCCCGACCCTGCGGCGGATCTCCCGCAGGGTGTCCGCGCGCACCGCGAGCCCGGCCACCTCCACCGTCCCGTGCCCGGCCGTGAGGATGCCGTTGAGATGCATCACGAGCGTGGTCTTGCCCGCGCCGTTCGGGCCGAGCAGGGCGACCCGCTCCCCCCGCTCGATCGTCAGGTCCACGCCGTACAACGCCTGCGTCCCGTCGGGATAGGCGTACGCGAGCCTGCTCACCGTGAGCGAGGGGCTGCCGGAGGTCATGTCGTGCTCCACGCCAGTAGGGCCGTCACCGCCGCGAGGCAGGGCAGCATGCCCGCCATCGCCCAGTCTCGCCCAGTCGCTGATATATCCCTAGTCGTCGGCATCTCACCCGTGTAGCCCCGGCTCAGCATGGCGAGATGGACCCGCTCCCCCCGCTCGTACGAGCGGATGAACAGGGCGCCCGCCGACTTCGCCAGCACGGGGGCCTGCCGGAGGTCCCTGGCGACGAATCCCCGCGACTCCCTGGCGATCCGCATGCGCCGCATCTGGTCGAGGATCACGTCCAGGTAGCGCAGCATGAACGTCGCGATCTGCACGAGCAGCCGCGGCAGCCGCAGCCGTTCGGCGCCGAGCAGCATCATCCGCGGCTCGGTCGTGGCCGCCAGCAGGATCGAGGCGACCACGCCCAGCGTGGCCTTGGCCAGGATGTTCCAGGCCGCCCACAGTCCCGGGACGCTCAGCGACAGGCCGAGCACCTGGACCCGCTCGCCCGTGCCGATCAGCGGAATCGCCACCGCGAACAGCACGAACGGCACCTCGATCGCCATGCGGCGCACGATCGCGCCGGCCGGCACCCGGGCGGCGACCGCGACAACGGCCAGCAGCAGCGCGTCGAGCGCGAACGCCCAGAAGCGCTCGCGCGGCGTGGCGACCACGAACACCGCGAACGCGACGACCGCCGCCAGCTTGCACTGGGGCGGCAGCCGGTGAACGGGCGTGTCGGCGGGCCGGTAGATCGGGTGGTGGTGACCTGCGCTCACTTCGCACTCACAGGGTCATCATCGCCGACTCGCGGCGCCCGCACGCGGGCAGGGCGCTCACGGCCCGGAAGCCGATGATCGCGGGTCCGCACGCGACGGACTCACTGCGCGCTCGCGGGCGTCATCCCGTCGCTCACGCGCCGGCGCCGGCGGATGACGTAGAACACGCCGCCTCCGGCCGCGATCGTCAGCGCGACACCCGCCACCCCGGCCAGGCCGCCGGACAGCCGCTGGTTTTCCACGCCCTTGACGCTGTAGTCGGCCAGCGGGCCGTTCTCCGCCGCGTGCGGCTTCTCCTGCGCGCTCAGGCCCTTGTCGGCCGCCACCTTCTCCAGCCCGTCGGGGGCGCTGGAGGCGTAGAACGAGACGACGCCGGCCAGCAGCACGGCCACGAGTGCGCCGCCCACCAGGACCGGGCGCAGGCCGATCCCGGCCGAGGGCGTCTCCGGAGCCGCCGGCCCGGCCTGCTGACCCACCTGGACCTCCCCCTCGGCGGTGCGCAGCGTCAGCGCCCTGGTCATCCCGCGCGCGCCGTACACGAGGTCGGGACGCACGGCCAGCACGCTGCTCACGGTGAGCGCCGTGATGAAGCCCTCGCCGAGCCCGATGAGCAGGTGCACACCACCCATCGCGGCGGCCACCGAGCCCAGCTCGATCGGCGCCGTGCCGCCGAGCCAGAACAGGGCCGTGAACACGAGCGCCGCCGCCGGGACGGAGATCAGCGCCGCCACGAACGACGCCGCCACCAGCGTCGCCCGCCCGCGCGGCGCGCCCCGGGTGATCAGCCGGAACACCGCCCAGCCGACGACCGCGGTCACGATCGCCATCAGCGTGATGTTGACGCCCAGCGCGGTCAGCCCGCCGTCGGCGAAGAAGAAGCCCTGGACGAGCAGCACGACCGCGACGCACAACACGGCCGTGTACGGCCCGACGAGTATCGCCGCCAGGGCCCCGCCGAGCAGGTGACCGCTGGTGCCGGCCGCCACGGGGAAGTTGAGCATCTGCGCCGCGAAGATGAACGCGGCCACCAGGCCCGCCATGGGGGCGGTCCGGTCGTCGAGCTCCCGCTTGGCGCCCCGCAGGCACACGGCCACCCCGGCGGCCGCGAAGATCCCGGCGCCGACGGACACGGGGACATTGAAGAACCCATCGGGCACGTGCACGGCTATAACCCCTTCGAAACGGGCGAATCTCCTCCCACTTTAGAGCACCGGGTTGTAGGTGCAAATGATTCGCAATTAGTGCCGGCGCAAGGCCCGGAGCACCCGTCTGACCACGGTCAGCGGGGTGGACACCCGCACCGACATGCTGAGCCGCCGGTTGACCGCGGTGGCGTACGGCCGGACGGTCCACTGCACCACTCCCCATCGCAGCGCGCCGCGCCACCAGCGCAGGGGCCGGTCCAGCGCGTCCGCGTCGGCGACCTTGACCGGAAAGCGGATCGGAGGGCCGCCGAGGTCGAGTTCGAGGTAGGCGTCCCAGGTGCCGGGCCGCAGGCCGGCCGTCTCGGCGGCGAACTCCCGTGGCCCGGCCGCCACGGCCCGCTCGCGGTGTTCCCGCCCCGACGCCCGCTCGCGCCAGATCAGGTGCCGTACGGCCGCGGCGGCGGCCTCCTCGCCCACCAGTGCCCGGCCCTCGACCCGCAGTCGTCTGCCCCGCCACCACACCCGCGTCAGCCGTACGGCGGCGGGGACCCGGGCGACGCGCCCCCCGACGTCGAGGCCGAGGTGGCCGTGGGACCGGGTGAGGAAGGGCACCGCGACGACACCGCCCACCAGGTGGGCGGCCGGAGCACCGGCTCCGGGTTCGCGGCGGGAGCCGAGCCGGGCGAGCCTGCGCGCGCCCTCGCACTCGACGGCCACGTGGACGTCCCACACGCCGGACGGCAGCGCCGCCACGTCGAGCATGGCGGTGAAGGATCCGGCACCGGTCCCGCCGCGGGTCAGGGAGGGCACGCGCTCCTCACGCGACAGACGCTCGCGCAGCACCAGGCCCACGGTGCTGTCCAATGCGGGGCCTTCCATGTCCGTGTCGGCGAGAGCGGCCCACCCTTCGATCACCAGGCGGTCGCCCCGCCACTCGACCCCGGTCAGCCGGTGCCGCAGCGGCGCGGCCTCGACGCGCGCGAGCCGTACGAGCCGGTCGGGGTCGTCGAGCACGGCGACGCGGGCGGCGTCCACACCGTCGAGACCGGCGCGCACGCCCGGCGTCAGCCACTGGCCGCAGATGTCGGCCACCTCGACGGCGATCTTCTCGCGCTCGGCCTCGCAGGCGGCCAGGAACGGCACCCCGAGCTGGGCCAGCACGTCGCGGCGCAGGTGCCGCAGGAGCAGGCGGTCGCGCAGCACGCCGGGCGGCACGTGCCGCGCCATGACCTCGATGGGCGTGCGGACCACCCGCAGCCAGCCGAGCGGATCCCGCGCGGGCGCCTCACCGCCGCCCTCCGCGTGGTAGCAGTCCCGGTCCGCGACCACCGAGATCACCCGTGCGTGGCAGTACGCGTGGACGGTGAAGGTCATGTCCTCGCCGCGCCGCTGCGTCTCGTCGAAGCGGATGGCGTGCCGTTCCAGGAAGTCCCGGCGGAAGAGCTTGAAGCAGGACAGATCGTCATAGACGGCGGTTAAGGAGGCCTTGTCGGCGCTCTCCCGCACCCCATGGCGGGCACCGGCGATCTTCCCCACGACGACGTCGGCGCCGTTCCGGTCGGCCGCGGCGACCAGGCGGGCCAGCGCGTCGGGGGCGAGGTGGTCCCCCGCGTCGCAGAAGAAGACGTATCTCCCGGCCGCCCGTTCCAGTCCGCGGTTGCGGGCGCCGCCGGGCGTGCCGGGCTGGGCGTCCTGGATCACTGTGATCAGCCGGCGGTGGTGCGCGGCGTAGAGGCCGAGCAGCGCCCGGGTTCCGTCCCGCGAGCCGCCGTCGACCACGATGATCTCCTTGGCGACCCGCTGCACGAGCAGCGAGGTGAGGCAACGGTCGAGTGACGCCCGGCGGTTGTACGCCGGGACGACGACGCTGACGTCGATCCCCCGATCGGCGCGCTGGTCACTCTCCGTATCCATCGCCCTTCATTATGTGCAGACGACCCGTGCGAACCGCGTGTGCGCCGCGCCGGGCGCGCCGGGGATGTCCGCCCTGCAAGTGGCGGCGCCGACGTGCGACGCGGCAGACTGAGCGCTCACCGAGTCACCGGGGGTTTCGCGTAGATGCGCACCGCGTTGTTCCCAGAGGGTTTCGTCTGGGGAGTGTCCACGTCCGCGTTCCAGATCGAGGGCGCCACCGACCGCGACGGCCGCGGCCCCTCCATCTGGGACGCCTTCGCGGGCGGGGGATACGGCGACCCGGCCTGCGACCACTACCGGCGCCATCCGGAGGACGTCCGGCTGATGCAGGACCTGGGCATCGCCGCCTACCGGTTCTCGGTCAGCTGGCCGCGGGTGCTGCCGGAGGGGCACGGCCGCGTCAACGGCCCGGGGCTCGACTTCTACGACAGGCTCGTGGACGAGTTGCTGGAGGCGGGCATCGCGCCGTACGCCACCTTGTACCACTGGGACCTGCCGCAGGCGCTGCAGGAGGGCGGGGGGTGGACCTCGCGTGACACCGCCCGCCACTTCGCCGACTACGCCCGCGTCGTGTACGACAGGATCGGCGACCGCGTGGACACCTGGTTCACGTTCAACGAGCCGTGGGTCGCCGCCTTCCTCGGCCACGCCTCGGGGGTGCACGCCCCGGGCCTGCGGTCGGCGGCCGACGCCTTCGTGAGCGCCCACCACATGCTGCTCGCGCACGGGCTGAGCCTGGAGGCGCTGCGCGCGCGGGGCGCCGCCAGGGCCGGCCTCGTGCTGAACCTCTCCCCCGTCCTCACCCCCGCGCAGCTCGCGGACATGTCGGTCGGCATCCCCGACGAGGACGCCGCGGCGGTGGCGAGGATCGACGCCCTGCACAACCGGCAGTTCCTGGAGCCGGTGCTGCGCGGCCGCTACCCCGCCGACCTGCTGCCCCTGATCGAGAAGACCGCCGGGCTCGGCCACATCCGCGACGGGGACCTCGACCTCATCGGCCGGCCCATCGACCTGCTGGGGATCAACTACTACACGCCGATCGCCGTGCAGGCCCAGCCCAGCGCCCCGGCCGACCCGGCCTTCCCGGGCAGCGAGGGCGTCCTGTTCTGCAGCGTGCCCACCGCCGTCACCGCCATGGGCTGGCCCATCATGCCGAGCGGCCTGTCCCTGCTCCTGCGGCGCCTGTCGGAGGAGTATCCCGAGACCGAGCTGATGATCACCGAGAACGGCGCCGACTTCGAGGACGTCGTGACCGGCGACGGCATCCACGACGTCGACCGGATCAGCTTCGTCGAGGAGCACCTGCGGGCCCTGCGGGCCTCGCTCGACGAGGGCGCCCGGGTCCGCGGATACCTGCTGTGGTCGCTGCTCGACTGCGTCGAATGGGCGGACGGCTACCGGCGCAAGTTCGGCATCGTCCACGTCGACTTCACCACGCAGCGGCGGCTGCTCAAGGACAGCGCGCTGTGGTATCGCGACGTCATCAAGCGCAACGGGCTCGGCGCGGAGCGGCCCAAGCGGCCCACCCTCGAGACCGTCGCCGCCCGCGCGGGCGTCTCCCGGGCCACCGTCTCGCGGGTCGTGAACGGGGAGGCGTCGGTCAGCCCCGACGTGCGCGCCGCCGTGCTGCGCGCCGTCCAGGAGCTGGGCTACGTGCCCAACGCCGCCGCCAGGAGCCTGGTCACCCGGCGGACCGACTCGGTCGCGCTCGTCCTGTCGATCCCCCGGCACGGCGGCGAGGCGCTGACCGCCGCCGTCGTCCAGTACGTCACCAGCGTCCTGGAAGGAGCCGGCAAGCAGATCACCCTCATGCTCGCCGACACCGCCGAAAGCCATCGGCGCATCATCCGGCACGTGGAGGCGCGGCAGGTCGACGGGGTCGTGCTCGTCCCCCCGGACGGCCCGGACACGCTCACCGAGCGGCTCGCCCGCACGGGAGTGCCGGTCGTGCTGCTCGGCAAGCCCGCGATCGCCTCCCTCGTGCCGCACGTTGACGTGGACAACGCGGGCGGCGCGAGAGCGGCAACCCGGCACCTCCTCGACCGGGGACGCCGCCGCATCGGCGTGATCTGCGGCCCCATGGACCTCGTCGCCGTACAGGACCGCCTCGCCGGGCACCTGGCCACGCTCCACGAGGACGGACTGCGGCCGATGATCGCGCTCGCCGGCCTGGACAGCGCGTCGGGCGCCGCCGCGGCCCGCGAGCTGCTGTCCGGCGGCCAGGACCCGGACGCCCTGTTCGCCACCTCGGACGAGCTGGCGATCGGCGCCCTGGAGGCGGCGCGCGAGAAGGGGCTGCGGGTGCCGGAAGACCTGGCGATCGCCGGCTTCGGCGACATCCACGCCGCCTCCTGCACGACCCCGCCCCTCACCACGGTCCGGGTGCCCGCCGCGGACCAGGCCCTGGCCCTGGCGCGGCTGCTCCTGTCCCGCCTCGACGGCCGCCACACCAGCCCCGTCGTCCTCCCCACGCGCCTGGTGGTGCGCGGCACGACGTGACCCTCGCGCCCCTCACGCACGGAGGGTCTACCAGGGGATCGGGCCCTCCTCCGAGCTGAACGTGCCGGTCGGGCCGCCGGGCGGAAGGGTCGCCATCCGCACGGCCACCGCCGCGCCCTCGGCCGCCGTACGGGTGCCGGTGTGGCCGGTCAGGTCGGTGGCGCAGTGGCCCGGGTCCACCGCGTTGACGAGAACGCCGGAGCCGGCCAGCTCGTTGGCGTAGAGCACGGTGAGCGCGTTGAGCGCGCTCTTCGCCGAGTTGTAGGCCAGCATCGCCCACCCCACGTTGAAGTCGTCCTTCGCCTGGGTGAGGGCGAGGGAGGCCAGCCGGGTGGTCATGTTGACGACCCTGGCCGCGCCGGCCGCCCGCAGCAGCGGGATCATCGCGTGGGTGACGGCGACGACCCCGAACACGCCCACCTCGTAGGTGGCGCGCATGTGGTCCGCCGTCGCGTCCGCCGGGCTCACGCCGTAGTCGCCGCAGATCGCGGCGTTGTTGACCAGCACGTCGAGCCGCCCGAACTCCTCCCCGACGAGCTTGGCCGCGTTCGCGACCATCCCGTCGTCGGTGACGTCGAGCAGCACGGGACGGGTGCCTTCGGGGGCGTGGCTCTCGTCGCGCACCCCGGCGAACACCGTCATGCCGCGCCCGGCGAGCTGCCGCGCGATCTCCCTGCCGATCCCGCGTCCCGCTCCCGTGACCAGTGCGATTTCCATCGGCTGTCCTCCTTCTGTGTCCAGGGCGCACAGTCTCGGAGCGATCGCTTGGAGCCTTCTGAGAGCTCACTTGGACCAGCCGCGGGAACGCTGCGGTGGGGACCGGGAACACGAGGAGGGGTGTCATGGGCGAGACCATCGCCGGAGTCGCCGTGCCCGATTCGGCGCTCGCGAAGGAGGCGACCGAGCTGGTGCGGGAGGCGGCGCCCCCGCTGCTCTACCACCACTCGCGCCGGGTGTTCCTGTTCGGCTCGTTGCGGGGCCGCGAGCTCGGGCTGCGGGCCGATCCCGAACTGCTCTACGTCGGGGCGATGTTCCACGATCTCGGGCTCACCGAGCGATACCGGCGTACGGACCAGCGGTTCGAGATCGACGGCGCCGACGAGGCCCGCCGGTTCCTCGCCTCCCACGGCGTGCCCGAGGACGGCATCCGCAAGGTGTGGGAGGGCATCGCCCTGCACACCACGCCGGAGATCCCCTACCGGCTGGAGCCCGAGGTGGCCCTGGTGACCGCCGGTGTGGAGGCCGACGTGCTCGGCATCGGATACGCCGACCTGACCCCGGAGGACGTCGCCGCGGTCGTCACCGCCCATCCGCGTCCCGACTTCAAGCGGCAGATCCTGGCGGCGTTCACCGAGGGGTTCAGGGACCGTCCCGACACCACGTTCGGCACCGTCAACGCCGACGTGCTGGAGCACTTCGTGCCCGGGTTCCGGCGCATCGACTTCGTCGAGGTGATCCAGGGCTCCGCCTGGCCCGAGTGATCGGGCCCTATCGATCTTTCGCGCCGTACGGCATAGGTTGTCTGGTGTCGTCCCTCCGGTGCGAAGGCAGGTCCTTGGTGACTCACGAACTCAGCTACGAGCGGTTCGAGACCCTCAAGCGTGAATTCGAGGCGATCGACGGCGACGGCGACGGCTTCATCACCGAGGCGGAGCTGCGGGCGCACTTTCCCGGCCTGCCGCCGGAGGCGATCGGCGCGCTCGACCGGGACGCCGACGTGGACGCCGACGGCCGGTTCTCTCTTGAGGAGTTCATCCGCCTGAACGGCGCCGGCGACTGAGCCACCGGGCGGCGCCACAAAAGTGCGCCTTCCGCAAACTTACGCCTCACGCATCTTTGCGCCGCACGCAAGTAGTTGTATGGTGGTCCACGTGAGCAGGGAAGGCGAGCGCCCGGGGCTGCGCGAGCGCAAGAAGCAGGAGACGCGCATCGCGCTGAGCTGGGCGGCGATCCGGCTCGCCGTGGAGCGCGGGTTCGAGAACGTGCGCGTCGAGGACATCGCCGCGGAGGCGCGCGTGGCTCCGCGGACCTTCAACAACTACTTCTCCAGCAAGGGCGAGGCGATCGCCGCCAGGCACCTCGACCGCGCCCGCCTGATCGCACAGGAGCTGCGCCGCCGCCCGGCGTCGGAGCCCCTGTGGGAGGCCATCAAGATTGCCGTAGTCACACAGCTCGCGATGGGCGAGAGCTACGACGCCAGGCAGCCGGACCAGCAGTGGCAGACCGGCATCCAGCTTATGATCAGCGAGCCCTCGTTGCAGGGCGAGATGCTCAAGGCCAACGCCATCGCCGAGGACGAGCTGGCCGCCGTGATCGCCGAGCGGACCGGCACCGACGTCACCCGCGACCTCTACCCGCGCCTGGTGGCGGGCGCGGCAGGGGCAGCGATCAGGGTGGCGATGGACCAGTGGTTGCGGGCCGACCCGCCGGTGCCCATCAAACCACTCATCGAGGACGCGCTCGGCCGGCTCGCCGCCGGACTGCCCGAACCCCGACAGCCCGAGCCCCGACAGCCCGAACCCTGACCGACGGACGCCCCCGCCGGGGCGTTCCACAACTCGCCGCGTGACGTGACCTGACGTGCCGCGCCGGCACGCCGCTCGGCCTTCCACGCCCTGACGCGGGCTTCGTCCCGGCGCCCGTCATTCGCCGTGCCGCGAACGCGCCACACCTTCGACGCACCACACCTTCGACGCGCCACACCTTCCATTCGCCATGCCCGGATTCCCCGTGTCCCGATTTCCCGTGTCCCGATTGCCAAGGAGGACCGCAATGACCGCCGACGTCGTGATCGCCGGAGCCGGACCGAACGGGCTGATGCTCGCCTGCGAGCTGAGCCTGAACGGCATACGCCCGATCGTGCTGGAGCGCCTGCCCGGGCGTACGGAGGAGAACCGGGCCAACGGGCTCGTCGGCCAGGTCGTCCGCGCCCTCGACCGGCGTGGCCTGTACGAACGGCTGAGCGGCAGCGCCGAGCCGCCCCGGCCGAGCCCGGCCTTCGTGTTCGGCGCGATGCGCCTCGACCTGGGCAGGCTCGACGACAACCCGATGTACGGCCTGCCGGTGCCGCAGCGGCGGATCGAGCAGGTGCTGGAGGAACGCGCGCTCGAACTCGGCGTGGAGATCCGCCGGGGCCACGAGCTGACCGGGCTCTCGCAGGACGAGGACGGCGTCACCGCGGAGATCGCCGGGCCCGAGGGCGGCTACCGGCTGCGCACCCGCTATCTCGTCGGCGCGGACGGCGGGCACAGCGTCACCCGCAAGCTGTGCGGCATCGGCTTTCCGGGGGTGACCAGGGACGACTCGGTCTCCCGCGGCGCGCACGTCAGCATGCCCGCCGAGCTGATCGACCCCGCCATCGGGGGACTGAACGTGCCCGGCTACGGGCCGATCCCGCCGTTCATGCACCACCGCACCGACCGCGGTCTGTTCGTGTACGGGCCGTTCCCCACCGGGACGCTCGTCAACACCACCGAGTGGCACCAGGACGTTGGCGACCAGCCGATGAGCCTGGACGAGCTGAGGGAGAGCGTGCGCCGCGTGCTCGGCGTCGACCTGCCGTTCGGCCCGCCCGAGGGCCCGGGCCCGCACCAGTTGCGCCGCCTGACCGGCGGCAACACCCGCCTGGCCGAGCGGTTCCGGGACGGCCGGGTGCTGCTGCTGGGCGACGCCGCGCACGTGCACAGCGCGATCGGCGGCCCCGGCCTCAACCTGGGCCTCCAGGACGCGGTCAACCTCGGCTGGAAGCTGGCCGCCGAGCTCCACGGCTGGGCCCCGCCCGGCCTGCTCGACACGTACGAGACCGAGCGGCGCCCGGCCGCCGAGCGCGTGGTCATGCACACCCAGGCGCAGTCGGCGCTCATCGCCCCCGGGCCCGAGGTCACCGCGCTACGCGTGCTGTTCACCGAGTTGCTGCGCGATGAGCGGACCACCAAGCACATCGCGGACCTGATGTCCGGTGCGGACATCAGGTATGACCTCGAAGGGGTTCACCCCCTCATCGGGCGGCCGGCCCCCGACCTCGTCCTGGAGACGGCGACCGGCTCCGTGCGGCTGGCCGAGCTGACCAGGACCGCCCGGCCGCTGCTCCTCGACCTGACGCCGGACGCCGCGCTGGCCGGGGCCCTGGATGGATGGCACGACCGCGTGGACCTCGTCGCCGCGAGGACGAGCCGGGACGGCCTCCCCACCGCGCTCCTGCTGCGTCCGGACTGCTACGTGGCCTGGGCGTCGGACTCCCTCCGGCCCGACGTGAAGGAGCACGACACCCTGCGTACCGCCCTGACCTCGGCGTTCGGCCCGGCCCGCTGAGCCGGGTGACCTGAAGTCGTCAGCCGGTGGCGCCGGACAGCTCCGGATTCTGCTGGCGGATGGGCGTGAAGAACGCGGCGACCGCGATCACCAGGCAGGCCGCCCCCGCCAGCAGGCAGACCACCGCGACCCCGTGGCGCTGCGCGCCCCAGGTGAGCACGGCCGCCCCCGCCGGGCCCAGCGAGAAGTGGATCGTCCAGAAGGCCGAGGTGACCCTGCCCAGCAGGTGATCGGGGGTCACCTGCTGGCGCAGCGACATCGAGCAGATCCCGGCCACGCTGACGCACGCGAGATAGGCGGCGGCCGTCGCCGCGGCCACCGGAACGCCGCCGGACAGGCCGAGTCCCACGATGGCGAGCCCGGCGACCGCGATCGCCCCGATCCAGGACGCGCCGAACCCCAACCGCCGGCGTACGGGACCGACGAGAAGCGAGCCGGCGACGGTGCCGAGCGCGGCGACCGCGAGCACCACGCCCACGGCGCCGTCGGTCTGGCCGAGGTCGTGCTTGAGGTGGTAGATCAGCACGTCGGTCAGCCCGAGGGTCAGGAAGATGAAGAACGACAGCAGGACGGTCAGGGCACGCAGCACCGGCTGCCGCCACAGGAAGCGGGCCCCGGCGAGCAACTCGCGCCAGGGCCCCCGCTCCTCCTCGGGCGAGGCCGGCGACGGCTGCCGCCTGAGCCGGATCATCAGAACGCCCAGCGCGGAGACCCCGAAACTGGCCGCGTTGATCGCGATCGCGGCCGTGGGGCCGAACCACCCCGCCACCACCCCGGCCAGCAGCGGCCCGCCGACCCCCGCCGCGGCGGCGGTGGCGCCCAGCCGTCCGTTGGCCTCGGTGATCCGGTCCGCGTCGACCAGGCCCCGCACCGCCGTGACGTACGCGACCTGGAAGACCATGCCGATCGCCTCGCTGACCGGCAGGACCACGTAGAGCAGCCAGACCTTCGGCCCGAAGGCCCAGGCGACCGGGACGATGCCGTACAACGCCATCCTCGCCACATCGCACCAGATCAGCAGGCGTCTGCGGTCGAGCCGGTCGACCAGGACCCCGGCGAAGACCCCCGCCCCCACCGACGCGGCGCTCGCCAGGCCGGTCAGCAGGCCCATCTGCGCGACCGATCCGGTCACGTGCAGCACGAGCAGGGGAACGGCGATGAGGGCGAACGAGTCCCCCGCGACCGACAGCGTCTGGGACGCCCAGAACACGGAGAAATCCCGGTTACGCCACAGCTGTGATCCTTCTGCCACCTCACCATGCTGCCGTACGTCGATCAGGTGCGGGGGCGGCGGACGACGGGCACGGGCTGGCCGCGGCGGGCGGCCTCGGCGCGCAGGCGCTTCCTGAGCATCCTGCCCTGTCCGAGGAACGAGCGGAACCGCTCGCGGCTGCTCCCGGCGAGGCTCCAGTCGTTCAGGGCCCGCTCGACCCGTACGGCCAGCCGGTCGCCCTCCCCCGTCGCGGTCCCGACGAGCACCACGTTCTCCTGCCACTCCATCGCCGGGCCGTGCCGATGGAAGGTGAGGCACACCGGCCCGGCGACGGCCTCGACGCCCGCCGGCAGCAGCAGGTCGAAGCCCGCCTCGGTGCGTGCGGCCGAGCGGGTGCGCACGGCCAGCGGCATGCCGCCGGCGTCGACCATGGTGACGACGGGCTCGCCCAGGCGGGCCGCGCGGCCGGCGAAGGGCCGCCAGTCCGCCGGCGCGACGGACCGGCTCGGCAGCCGGGGGCCCTTCGGAGCGGGGTCGGAGACGGGCGCGGCCGCCTCACCGGGCCGGGTCCACACCTCCGGTGTCCTCGACAGGTCGCCCTCGGGCCACCAGACGATCCGCTCCGGGGTGACCTCCACGTAGACGCGGGCGAAGTACCACCCCAGCCGCTTCGTCAGGAACCACGGCATCCCCGCGGACCCCGAGCCCGTCCTGGCCAGGGACTCCCGCACGTACCTGTCGGTGTTGGCCTGCAGATCGGCGTCGCGTACGGCGGCCCGGCCCTGCACGAGGACCACGGGCGGCAGGTCGAGGCCGCTGCCCTCGGCGGAGGAGTACAGCAGCGCGACGCGCGGGTCGCGGCGGGCCCGCTCCGCCTTGTCGGGATAGGTGAGGCCGGTGCTCACGTCGAGCGTGCCGCCCGCGCCGACGTACGGCGTGACCGGCCAGGTGACGGGCCGCCCGTCGCGGGTCAGCGAGGCGTACTCGCAGACGACGGCGTGGTGGAACAGCTCGGCCGCCTCGCGCGGCCAGGTGGTCAGGGTGGTCATCATGACTCCGGGGGTGCGGGCAGGGAGATGGAGGCGCCGTACAGCCGGGCGAACCGCCGCTGGTAGGCGGGCCACCAGAACAGGCGGAACATCAGCCGGGCCACGACCGGCAGGTCCGCGAAGGTGGCCGTGAGCAGGGCGGGGTCGGCGCTGGAGGCGAGCCAGCCGAAGATGACGGGGATCCTGCGGCGGCCGAAGTCGGCCGTCGCCTGGCGCCTGTCCGCCTCGATGTCGTCGAGAGTGAGGTGCCGGAGCATCAGCGGCACGGCCGCGCGCTCCTCGTGGTCGAGGTGCTCGTTGAGCAGCTCGTGCAGCCGCCGCAGAGCGGGAGCGCGCTCCGGCAGGGGCGCCGCGCGGTCGGCGGCGGCCGTCACGAGCGGGTCGAGCACGGCGTGCTCGGACTCCAGCTCGGCCAGCACGTCCGCCGCCTCGGGGGCGTGGGCGACGAGCTTGGGCCACAGCGTGGTGTCCTCGTGGGTGTGGTGGGCGTGGAGCATCTCCAGCAGCAGCGCGAGCTGCTCCTCCAGGAGTTCCTCGTGCTCGCCGTCCCGGGGGGCGCGGCACGCCTCGGCGAGGCGGCCGAACTCCGCCCGGAAGCCGGCGTGCATCAGCAGGAAGCCGGCGAGGTGTTCTTGTGTGATCATCTGTTTCCCTCACGTGTGTGGGAAACAGCGTGCGTTTCCTGCCCTTATGAGCACTTGTCGAGGGCTTGTCGGGCCCTTGACAGCCAGTAGCCCGCGCCCGCCTCCTCCAGGACGCGCACCGCCTTCCGCAGATGGGCCCGCGCTCCCGCACGATCTCCCAGCGCCAGCAGCGCCTCGCCCAGATGGGCGTCGTACGCCCCCTCGACGGTGGTGCAGGAGCCGTTCACGTGCAGCAGGCCGGCGAAGGGACGGAACGCGTCGTAGACCTCCCGCACGACGTCCAGCTCGCCGAGCCGGATCGCCGCGTGCAGCCGGCACATGGTGGCCGTCGCCCATTGGTAGTCGCGCGGCGGGAGAGGGGTCTCACGCAGCAGCCGCAGAGCACGCTCACGCTCGCCCAGGTCCGCCAGTGCCCAGGCCAGGACGTAGGCGAGCCCCGCCAGGCCCGTACGCCGGAACATCTCCTCGATCCATTCCACCTCCGCGCCGAGGCGGTCCTCCTGGATGAGCGTCTCGGCCCGTACGGCGAGCATGGCCACCTCGAAGTACGCGAGGTCGGAGATGGACAACGCCGCCCTGACCGGCTCGAAGTGGCGGGTCGGATCGGGCACGCCCTGGAACAGGTCGAGCCCCACGTGCGCGATCGCCGCCTGCAGCGCCAGCGTCGGGTTGTGCAGGTCGCGCAGCAGGGCGTCGGTCTCCTTCAGCGACTCGCGCGCCTCCGCCACCCGACCGTGCTCGACGAGATGGGCGACGAGGTGGAGCTGTGCGATCACCGCGAGCTGGGACGACAGGTCCGGCTCCGCCAGCAGGCGCCGCGAGGTCTCGGCCAGTTGGTCGATGAAGTCCTGCCCCTGCATGGCGAGCAGCCGCAGATGGAGCACGCGCCGCAGCAGCGCGGGGTCGCCCAGCCGCTCGGCCGCCGCCACGGCCTGCGACGACACCCGGTCGATGTGGTCCTCGCCGCCGGTATGGGCCAGCACGACGGCCCGCACGGCCTGCGCGGACGCCCAGGCGGGGGCGTCTCGCGGCAGCTCGCGCACGGCACGGTCCATCGACTCCCGCAGGACCCGCACGTCCAGGTCATGCCGGAAGGGGACCCAGACACCATGCCCCATCGCGATGTCGGCGGCCCTGACGGCCCGCTCCAGGTCGTCTCCGGCGAGGGCCAGCGCCTGTTCGACCGCCTCGTAGCCCTCGTCGTACCGCCCGGCGGCGTAGCGGCTCTCGGCCAGGCCGACCGCGAGCTCGAACCGCTCGGCCGCCTCCGCCCCGGCGAGCTCGGCCGCCGCCAGCGCCTCCTGCCAGGAGGTGGCCGCGTCGTCGAGCGCGTGCCTGCGCATGGCCGCACGCGCGGCACGGGCGGCGTAGTCCATCGCCATGCGGGCAGGCTCCGGGCCCAGCTCTGCCGCCGCCAGCCAGTGCCGCGCGATGGTCGCCGCCTGGTCGTCCCGGTCGCCGTACGCGCGGGTGAGCACGCCGGCCAGCCGCGCGTGCACGCCCGCCCGCCACAGGCGGGAGCGGCGCGACAGCAACGCGTCGGTCACCAGGGCGTGCGCGAACGCGTACCCGCCCAGCCTCGTGCCCGACTCGCGGATCAGACCGGCCGCGAGCGCCGCGTCCAGCGACGGCACCAGGTCGCCCAGGTCTCGCCCGGCGACCTCGGCCATGACCCGCGCCTCGAACTCGTCGCCCGCGACCGCGGCCAGCTCCAGCAGGGCGGCCGCCTCCTCCCCCAGCCCGGCCACCCGGTGCAGCACGACGTCGAGCACGCCCTGCGGCAGTTCCTCGCCCGCCCGGGCCAGCTCGGCGAGGAAGAACGGGTTCCCCCCGGTGCGGCCGCGCAGTTCCCCGGCCTTCCGGCTGCCCGGGTCGCGGCCGGACAGCTCCCGCACGAGCGCGCGCACCTCCTCGGCCGCGAGCCCGTCGAGCCCCAGCCTGCGCGCGCCGAGCCGGGACAGCGCCGACAGGGTGGCGGACAGCGCCGACGCCTCGTGCCGCCGGAAGCTGGCCACGACAAGCAGGCCCGGCCGCGCGGTGGACGCGACGTGGACCAGCAGGCGCAGCGTCGCGTCGTCGGCCGCGTGGACGTCCTCCAGGACGACGGCCACCGGGCCGAGATCGGCCAGGAACGTCCCGACCGCCTCGAAGAACCGCAGCCGCGCCCCCTGCGCGTCGTACGCCGGGATCGCCTCCACCCCGCCCGACAGGAACGTGCGGACCTCCTCGGGCAGGACGGCGCCGGGTGCCGCGTCCGCGAGGTCGCGCAGCACCTGCTCCCACGGCCACAGGGCGGGCGCCGTCTCGTGGTCGGGGCTCGACCCCCACCCCACCGGGACGCCGGCGGTCGCGCGGAACCTCCTGAGCAGGCTCGTCTTGCCGACGCCCGGCTCGCCGTCCACGAGCACGACCTGCCGGGCCGTGGACGCCGCCTTCACGGCGCCGGCCAGGAACTCCAGCGCGCTCTCACGTCCCACGAACGGCCCGTCGTCCGCGCGTCGCCGGGGGTCGGATCGTCTGGGGTCGGATCGTCTGGGGTCGCGTCGTCCGGGTGCGGACCGTCTCGGGGGCGGCGCGGCGGGCCTTGCCGCCGGAGTCAGCGCGGCGTCCTGGCGCAGCACGGCGGTCTCCAGCTCGCGCAGCCGGGGCCCGGGATCGATGCCCAGCTCGCCCGCGAGCACCTCGCGCACCCTGCGCAGGCACTCCAGCGCCGCCGCCTGGCGGCCCGACCGATAGTGAGCCAGCGCGAGCAGCTCCCAGGCCCGCTCCCGCAGCGGGTGGTCGTGCACGAACGGTTCGAGCCGCGCGACCACGTCCGTGTGGCGGCCCAGCTCCAGCTGTGCCCCCGCCAGCCCCTCGACCGCGTCGAGCCGGAGCTGCTCCAGGCGGGCGATCTCCGGCCGCGCCCACTCCTCGGACCGCACGTCGGCGTACGCGTCGCCCCGCCACAGGGCGAGCGCCTCGGTGAGGACGGCCGCCGCCTGCTCGTGCCGTCCCTCGCCCAGGTGCCCCGACCCCGTGGACACGAGCGCGTCGAAGTCCCGCGTGTCGAGGTCGAGCCCGCCGGTCATCAGGCCGTACCCGTCCGCCGCGCTGACCAGGACCGTGGCCGGCGCCCCGGCCTTCCGGCCGGGCTCCAGACGGCGGCGGAGGTTGGAGACGTACACCTGAAGGCTGCCCTGGGCGCTCGCGGGCGGGCTGCCGCCCCAGAGCCGATCGGCCAGCACGTCCGCCGGGAGCACGCGATCGGCGTTCATCGCGAGGAGGGCCAGGAGCGCTCGTTGCTTGGGCGGCCCGGCCGGCATGGCCTGCCCGGCCACGACGAGTTCCATGGGACCGAGGACGTTCAGCCGCACGGGCCAATGCTAGGGAGACGGCGTGAACCGGTCCAGCCGTTGCATTCCCGGCCCACCGGACGACACCGGCGGGACCCTCTCCAGCACGACGACCGGGATGGTGCGGCCGTACGCGCCTGGTAGTCGCCGTATCCCGGCGCCACGCGCACGACGTGCTCGAACAGCCGCTCGCGCCGTTCGCCCTCGGCCGGCACGGCGACGGCGTCGAAGACCTCCTCGCCGAGCTCGACCCGTACGGCCGGATGCGCCAGCAGGTTGTGATACCAGGCGGGGTGGCGGGGCGCACCCCCCGCGGACGCGACGACCAGCAGCAGGTCGCCGTCGCGGACGTACCCGAGGGGGACGGTGTGCTCCCGTCCCGACTTCGCGCCGACGGTGGTCAGCAGCAGCAGGTCGCCGCCCTCGAACGGGCCGCCGACCTTCCCCCCGTTGGCGCGGAACTCGTCGATGACGGACTGGTTGAAAGACAAGCGGGACTCCAAAAGGTACTGACATTTGCGGGCATGGGAACGGCCCACGACGGGCCACGACGACAGGGCGACCGGCGTACGCCGCCTGGGAACCGGCCCAGCCGGACGAGTTCTACACGGAGGCCGGGCAGCGCCGGCGCATCGAGACGCTGCTCGACGAGCACGACCGGGGCGAGCGCTGGCCGGCGGTCATCCTCGCGGGCGGAGAGGTCGCCGGTCAGGTGACCGTGAGCACGATCCTGCGCGGCCCCTTCCGCAAGGGCTTCCCGGGCTACTGGGTCGCGGACGGCGCATGGCATGACGAGGTGTTCTGGGAGCGAGTGCTGGACGGCACCTCGTCTTGACCATTGCCTGGGACACCAGTTGCCCGTTCCCGGCGCGTCGCGTGCCGTCGCATGACCATGACCCCGAAACTCACCCTCCGTAACCGTCTCGCGGAGGAGGAGTTCGTGGTCACAATCGACCGTCGGGGATTCGCCAGGCTGGCCGGACTGGGCGCGGTGGGATCGGTCATGAGTCCCGCCCTGGGCACGGCCCCCGCCTCGGCGGCCCGCGCGCCGTACGCGGGAGAGCGCTGGCAGACCTGCCTTCGGGTGGCACGCGACCACCTGCTCGTCGACGGGAACGGCAACGACCTCAAGCACCGATACCTGCAGGTGCTCATCGACAGGGGCCTGCCCAGGACTCGTACGCCCAAGAAGGTCCTGGTCGTGGGGGCCGGCATCTCCGGCCTGGTGGCCGCGACGCTGCTGAAGCGGGCCGGGCACCACGTCACCGTCATCGAGGCCAACGGCAACCGGATCGGCGGCCGGATCAAGACGTTCCGGACGGGATTCCAGGACCGGCGGCAGTACGCCGAGGCGGGGGCCATGCGCATCCCGGACTTCCACCCGCTGACGCTGGCGCTCATCGACAAGCTGGGGATCACCCGCCGGCCCTTCTACAACGTCGACGTGTCGCCCGGCGCCGTGCCCCGCGGACCGGTGCCGCCGGTCGTCTACACCTCGTACTCGGGACAGGTGTGGCGTTCCGGCCCGCCCAAGGGGACCTTCACCGCGCCCCCGCGCATGAACCACACGTTCATCCACGTCAACGGCATCACGCAGCGGCGCGACGAGTACGCCAAGGATCCCCGGAAGATCAACGCGTCGTTCGGCCTCAGGGACGACCGGACCGCGGCCGAGATCCTCGACAGTGCCCTGGACCCGGCGAGGGACTACTTCTCCGTACGGAAGGGTGACAAGCGGGTCGACAAGCCGCTGTCCGGGCAGATCGAGGGCTGGGCCCGGCTGCTGTACGACTTCGACGGCTACTCGATGTACGCCTACCTGAAGGAGCACGCGAAGCTCGGCGACGAGGCGATCGACGCCATCGGCACGCTGGAGAACCTGACCTCCCGGCTGCCGCTGTCGTTCATGCACACGTTCCTCACCCGCAGCCTCGTCAACCCGGCCGTGACCTACTGGGAGATGACCGGCGGCAGCAGGGAGCTGCCGTACGCGCTGGAGCCGGGCCTGCGCGACGAGATCCGCATGGACCGCAGGGCCGTACGGATCGAGACGTCCGGCCGGGGCGTGCGCATCTCGACGGTCAGCGAGGCGGGCAGCACGGAGTCGGAGTTCACCCGGCAGACGCCGCGGGAGACGTTCGAGGGCGACGTGGCGATCATCACGGTCCCGTTCTCCGCGCTGCGCCACGTCGAGATCGCGCCGGCCCTGTCCTACTCCAAGCGCCGCTCCATCATGGAGCTGCACTACGACTCCGCCACCAAGGTGCTGCTGGAGTTCCGCAGGCGCTGGTGGGAGTTCACCGAGGAGGACTGGAAGCGCGAGCTCGGCGGCCGCTACCGCCCCGGGCCGGTGACGCACGTGACGGGCGGCGGGTCGGTCTGCGACAACGCCAACCGGTTCATCTACTTCCCCTCCCACCCCGTGCCGGGCAGCGAGGGCGGCGTCGTGCTGGCCAGCTACTCGTGGGCCGACGACGCGACCCGCTGGGACTCGATGGACGACGAGGAGCGGTACGGCTACGCGCTGCGCGGGCTCCAGGAGGTGCACGGAGACCGCATCACGGAGTTCTACACCGGCCGCGGCCAGACCCAGAGCTGGATGCGCAACCGCTACGCCTTCGGCGAGGCCGCGGTCTTCACGCCCGGCCAGATGACCGAGATCCACCCCGCCATCGCCGTTCCCGAGGGCCCGCTGCACTTCGCGGGCGAGCACACCTCGCTCAAGCACTCCTGGATCGAGGGCGCCCTGGAGTCGGCCGTACGCGTGGCCCTGGAGGTCAACGGCTGACCCGCACTCCTGCGGGGCCCCTCATACCCGGGATGCTCGTGCCCGGGATGCTCGTGCCCGGGGCCCCGCGGGTTCACGCGGGCAGGCGACCTGGCGGTTACGGCTCGATCTCGGCTCTCATCGGCTGCCAGGGCGAGGCGTCGAACACCAGCAGGATCGAGACGATCTTGCCGCCGTCCAGGCGGAAGTGCTCGGCCGTGCGCTGCGTGCCGGCCGGCGTCGCGGTGTGCACGTCGTAGACCAGCGTCGCCTCCGCGTCGCCGTACAGCTCGCTGATGAGGTCCACCCCGGTCACGATCGACACGAACCCCGGCAACGTCGCCAGATGCCCCGCCCGATCGGTGGAGCTGAAGAACGGGCTCTGGAACCGGAAGGGCTCTCCCAGATGCGCCGCGGCGGCGGGCGCGTCCCCGCGGAAACGGGCCTCGTGATAGCCGCGTACGGCGCGGCGCGTCTGTTCCTGAGTGGTCACGTTCACGGCTGGGACCCGATCTGACGGAGGTGGGCGGCGAGGCGCTGCTGGTTGGCGGCCAGGCGCAGGCAGAGGTCACGGAGGACGACCAGTTCCTCGGGCGTGAACCCCTGGAACAGCGCCTTCATGGCGAGCCGCGACGGCTTGCGGAACGCCTCGATCCATTCGCTGCCGGCAGGGGTGATCTCGGCGAGGACCGAACGCCGGTCCCCGGGGTCGGGGACCCGGCGGACCAGCCCGTCGCGTTCCAGTGTGTCCACCAGGCCGGTGACGTTGCGGGAGCTGACCCCGGCGGCCCGGGCGAGCTCGCCGATGCTGATCCCCCGCTCGCTCGCGTCGAGCCGGATCAGCAGGTCGAGGGCGCCCGCGCTGACCCCTCTGCCCTCGGAGCCGTGGGCACGCATGCGCTCGACGGCGTGCCAGGCGGTCCGGACGGCCGCGCTCGCCTCGAACGCGCGCAGATCGCCGTCGTGGCCGGCGAGCCGCCCCATCGCCGTCCTGGCTCGCGGGTCGTACAGGGAGCCGTCAGGATCATGCTCATAGATATCTACGTCCTTCATAGTAAGAACATAGATTAGTACGTACTTCCAGATCTTGTGATCCTTTGCTGGAAGCAGGCCGACCGCCCCGCGCTCAGCAGGGTGGGACTTCGTCGCAGGAGGCCGCCTCCACACAGGCCTCCGCGCCGCCGGCGGCCACCCGCTGGAGCAGGCCGTAGAGGGTCTCGCGCTGGTCATGATCGAGCGCGCCGAGCACCTCGTCCTCGACCGCCGCCAGCGCGAACTCGGCCTTCGCGAGCCGCTTCGCGCCCGCTTCGGTGAGCTCGACGACGTGCCTGCGGCGATCCTCCGGCGACCGCCGCCGCTCGATCAGCTTCTCGGCTTCCAGGTCGTTGAGCAGCCCGACGACATTCGTCCCGTCCATCTCCAGCGTGCTCGCGAGCGCCTGCTGGGTGCTGCCGCCGCGGTCCCGCAGCACCGTGAGGGCGACGAGGTGGCGGGGACGCAGGCCGAGCGGCGCGAGCACCGACTCGGAACGAAGACGCAGCCGGCGCGCGAGGTGTTCGAGCAGCGCACCACACCGGTGCACCGGCTGGTTGACGACGGGCAGGGACGTCATGGTCCAACTCTAACCGACTTGACCTACGACAGGCATAGGACTAATCATTTGTGCAGCATCAATCATTTTGGAAGGGTTAAGAGATGCCTCATCTGCTGCACATCGACGCGAGCATCCAGGGCGAGGGTTCCGTCAGCCGCAAGCTCACCGCCCGGGCCGTCGCCGCCTGGCGCGCCGCGCATCCCGAGGGCACCGTCGCCTATCGCGACCTGGGCAGGGCCCCGCTCCCGCATCTCGACCAGGAGAACGGCCTGGCCCGGATGGTCCCGCGGGAGCAGCACACCCCGGCCCAGGCGGCCTCGTGGGCGTTGACGGAACAGTTGGTCGGCGAGGTGAGGGAGGCCGACACGATCGTGCTCGGGCTCCCGCTCTACAACTTCGGGGCGCCCAGCGCCGTCAAGTCCTGGGTCGACCACCTCATCGCCCCAGGGCTGTCGTACGACCCCGCGACGGGCGAGGGCCTGCTGGGCGGGCGTGACTTCCTGGTCCTCGCGAGTCGCGGCGGCGGGTACGGGGCGGGGACGCCCCGCGAGGGATGGGACCACGCGGAGCCGTGGCTTCCCCACGGCCTGTTCATGACGGGCCTGCAGCCGCGCTTCATCACGGCAGAGCTCACCCTCGCCTACGTCACACCGTCGATGGCCGAGCTGATTCCGCTGGCCGACAAGAGCCTCGCCGCGGCGGAGCAGGCGATCGACGGTCTCTGGACTGCCACCGCCGTGGCGTAAGGACCCCGGCGGAAGCAGGCCTCCGGCCGGCGAAAGGCCCCTTCCCACGCGCGGGAAGGGGCCTTCGTCGTCGCGGGAGGGAGCCTTCGCCTCGGTGGCCGCGTCAGCCGCCGATACCGGAGTTCTCCGCGGCGGCGACGATCGTGGTCGCGTCCTCCGGGAGGAGATGTCCGGCGTTCACCGACGCCTGCGCGGCCGCCCGCACCTTGCTCACGTAGTCGGCGTGCGTCGGGTAGAGCCGGCTGAGCGCCGGCTCGGCGGTATGCGGCAGGGCCGGGTCGGACGGGTCGCCCGCGTTGTGCCGGTCCCACGGGTCCGCGTCGCCGTTCCACGGGTCGCGCGCGCCGTAGAGGCCGCAGAAGATGCCGCTGCCACTGGTGTCCCGCTCCCCCGTGAGCGTGCGGGTCGGCACCGCCACGTCGGGGAGCCGGATGCCGCCCACGGCCAGGCCCGTGCCCGGGTCGCGTAGCTCGGGGTGCAGCAACGCCCCGCTCGGCGGCCGGGGCCCGCCCCTCGCCCAGGCGGCCAGGTGACGCAGCGCGGCGTTCATGGAGTAGTGGCCGGGTCCGTCGTTGAACGGCGCCGACCCTGCGGCGCAGTCCGCCTGCGGCGCGGCGGAGCCCGCCGACTTCTTCACCGTCGCGTCACCGAGGTCGTACGCCCACTGGTCGCCGTGCGCCGTACCGGCCAGCTCCCAGTGCACCACCCGGTCGGTGTCCGGCTGACGGGCCGCGAACGCCGTCGGGACGTCGGTCTCGGTGAGCACGACGAACGTCGGCACCGACAGGTCCGTACGGATCCTGCTCGGGTTCGGCATCGTCAGCACGTCGAGCAGCTTGCCGCTGATCGGTGAGCCGACCGCGCCGTTGCTGTGGATCATGAAGCCGTCGTACACCTTCGACACGGGCTGGACGGCGTTGGCGTACGTCGTCATGAAGCCGGCCGACTGCGACTCGCCGTCGGCGAGCAGCGTCGTGACGTGCAGACCGCCGAGCGGGTCCGGCCCGTCCGGGATCCGCAACGCCTGTCCTGCCTGCGAGAAGATGTCGTACGCGTAGGCGTCGCCGGGGTGGACGAGGCTGCCGTACCGCGCCGGGTCCCAGCCCTTGAGACCACGGATCTCACCGAGGCCGCCGTTGACGCCGACGTCCTGCGCCGAGACGCCGACCCATGCGTAGCCCTTGCGCAGCAGTTCGTCCCGTTCGAACCAGTAGTCCGGGGACAGTTCGATCTGGCCGCTCACGTTGAGCCACTCGACCACGACCGTGCCGTTGAACCTCGCCGGATCGGCGGGCCGGCGGACCAGGAGCCGGGTCCTGTACGCGGCGCGGCCCGACGCCCGGACGTCCCACCGGCCGTCGGAGGTCCAGATGCCGGACTTGGCGTAGGAGGTGGCGGTGCCCTCGATGAAGTACTCGCTCTCGGTGTAGCCGAACGAGCCGAGATCCTCCGCCGCGGCGAGGAACGGGAAGCCGTGGTCGCCGGCGGGCGGGACGCTGACGGTGGGGCTCGCTGCCGCGGCCTGAGCGGCCGGCGGGGCGCCGAGGAGGGCGGCGGCGAGCGCCGCCCCCAGCGCCACGGCGGTGATCCGCCGCCGGGGGGACCGGACGGGTACGCGCACGGGTTACCTCCGTGAGACGAATGTCGGGGGACGAATGTCGGGGGACGAATGTCGGGGGACGGATGCCGGGGAGGCACAGTGTCACCCGCCCCGCCCGGCCGGGTAATCGGCGGAATCACCGGTGTTCCTACTGGCCCTGAGAGGCACCGGCCTGGGCCTGTCGGCGGCGGAACTCGTCGAACGGCGTGCGGTCGAAGACGAACCGGTTGTAGACGATCTTCCCGTCGCGGACCGTGACGCACTCGGCCGCGGGCGCGCTCCTCGCCGGGATCGTCTCCGCGTCGTACATCATCAGGGCCCTGTCGTCGTCCCCGAACGCCGCGATCATCTCCGCCCTGACGAGGAACCGTTCGGCGAAGGGCGCCAGGAAGTCCCGGTACGCCTGGATCCCGACGAGCCGTCCCGCCGGGGCGTCGAGCACGACGTCGTCGGCGACGTAGCCGGTCGCGAGGTCGAGGTCCCCGCCGGTCCACGCGCGGTGGTAGGCGAGCGCGATCTGCAATGCTGAGCTGGTCATCATGTCTCCTTCCGGTGCTGCCTTGTACGACACCGGGGACCCGCGGAACGGAACGGTCGTGGCGGAAATCGCGTTCGAAGAGCTCACGGCGTACCGGCAGGAGCTGCTGCTGCACTGCTACCGCCTGCTGGGCTCGCTGACCGACGCGGAAGACGTGCTGCAGGAGACGTTGCTGGCGGCCTGGCGTGGCCTGGACGGCTTCGAGGGCCGTGCGTCGTCGCGGTCGTGGCTCTACCGCATCGCCACCAACCGGTGCCTCAACGCCCTGCGCGACCGCGGCAGGCGGATGCCGCCCGCGCCCAGCCCGCCGTTCCAGCCGCCCGAACCGAGCCGCCACGGCGACGTACGGTGGCTGCAGCCGTACCCGGACACCCTCCTTGAGTTCGTGCCGGACACCGGCCCGGGCCCCGAGGCGCGCTACACGGCCCGGGAGGCGGTCGAGCTGGCCTTCGTCGCCGCGCTCCAGCGGATCCCGCCGCGGCAGGCCGCCGTCCTGGTGCTCCGCGACGTGCTCGGCTATCCGCTGAGCGAGGTCGCACCGATGCTCGGCACCACACCGGCAGCCGTCAAAGGTCTGCTGCAGCGGGCACGGGCCTCGCTCGGCCACCGCCGCGGTGAGCCGCCGGCGCAGGGGTCGGCACAGGAGCGGGATCTGGTCCGCCGCTTCGCCGAGGCCTTCACCTGCGACGACATCGAGACTCTGGTCGCCCTGCTCACCGACGACGCGTGGCTGTCCATGCCGCCCGCACCGCACGAATACCACGGTGTGGCGGCGATCGCCTCGTTCCTGCGGGCGAGCGCCGCGTGGCGGGCGGGCCGGCGCCTGGAGCTGGAGCCCACCCGCGCCAACGGGCAACCGGCGTTCACCTGCTCCCTCGACGGCGAACCCACCGGGGTCGTCGTGCTCACGCTGACCGGCGAGCACGTCCGCGGCATCACCCGGTTCCTCGACGGCCGGCTACAAGAACATTTCGAAGCGGAGCGAACTCCCTGCCGGGTCGAATGAGAACTATCGTGACCAGCATGGAAAATCCCCCTCAGCGCCGGGACTCCCCGACGTCTCACCTGCGCGCCTCGGACAGCAACAGGGACCAGGTCGCCGCCCTGCTCGGGGAAGCTCTGAGCACGGGTCAGCTGAGCCACGAGGAGTACTCCGAGCGCCTGGACAGCCTCTACCAGGCCAAGACCGTGGGAGAGCTGGAGGTCCTCACCCAGGACCTCCAGGTCGAGCGGCACCGTCCGGCCGCGAGCCCGGCGTCCTACACGCCGGCCGCGAGCCCGGTGTCCTACGCACCGAGCGCGAGCACCGAGCCCGACAACATCATCGCCGTCTTCGGCGGCACCGACCGTAGGGGCCGCTGGCGGGTGCGGCGGCAGACCAAGGCGCTGGCCGTCTTCGGCGGCGTGCGGTTCGACCTGACCGAAGCCGAGTTCGAGGCGAAAGAGGTCGAGATCACGGTCAATGCGATCTTCGGCGGGGCCGAGATCATCCTGCCCGAGGGCGTCGGGGTGCGCTGCCAGGGCGTCGGCGTCTTCGGCGGCTTCGACGTACACAACAGCCCGGACGTCGACCCGTCGGCGCCGGTGATCGTGATCAAGGGCCTCGCGCTGTTCGGCGGCGTGAGCGGCAGGGTCCGGCGCCGCCGCGACCGCTGAGCCCGGGTACGGCGCGCGAGGAGCTCCAGAAAATCGGTAGACAGCGCCGATATCATCCCCAAATGTGACAATCCTCGACGTCGACCAGTTCGTCGCGGGCGGGTTCGCCAAGGTGGAGGCGGGGGTCCCGCACGAGGTCCGCGACGCGGCCAGAGGACTGCTGTGGCAGCGGATCGGGGGGTCGCCGGGCGATCGGTCGGGGACGCAGCCGGTGGTGTGGGCGCCGGATCTGACCCCGACGCGGCCCAAGCCACCGGCGCCCGGCGAGGACACGCCGCTGGGACGGGCGACCGGCTGGTGAGGGGTCACGAGAACGGCCGCGCGTCGTGACCTACCGGCACGCGACCGTGCGGGACGACTATGCCCATCTGGCCAGCGGCGCGGTGCTGCATTCGGCTCCGGGGTTCCCCGCCTTCCCGGTCAGGCTGGCCAGCGAGATGTTCCAGCGCGCGATGGAGCTGCGGGGCGGCGGCCGGGCCACAGTATGGGATCCGTGCTGCGGCAGCGGCTATCTGCTCACCGTGATCGGGCTGCTGCACCGGCGCCGGATCTCGGCCGTGCTGGCCTCGGACATCGATCCGGCCGCCGTCCGGCTCGCGGAACGGAATCTGGGCCTGCTGGCGCAGGCCGGGCTGCTGGCCCGTGCCGCCCATCTCGCCGAGCAGGCCGAGCGCCTGGGGCGCGCTTCCTACACGGCGGCGGCCGAGGCGGCACACCGGATCGCACGCACGCTGTGCGCCGACGGCGGTGACCTGCCGCACGCCGCGTGTCAGGCCGACGTGTTCGACGCCGACCGGCTCCGCCAGATCCTCGGCGGGCACCGGCCGGACATTGTGATCACGGACGTGCCCTACGGCGAGCAGACGTCCTGGCACGGGCCCAACGGCGCCGACGGGGCCGCCGGCATGCTCGCCACCCTGGGCTCGGTGGTCGGCGAGAATACGGTGATCGCGGTGGCGGTCCGCGGACGCAAGGCACCCCGCGTCGGCGGCCTGCGTACGTGCGCGTCTTTCAAGATCGGCACCAGAACGGTCGCCCTGCTGCGGCCTGAACCGTGAGGTGGCGCCGGTCGGCGCCGTGAACCCTGCGGCCTTCGCGCCCGTCTCAGGTGCATGAGACGCATCTGGCTCGTAGCCATGCTCGTGGCGCTCACCGCGTGTGGGACGGCACCTGCGGCGACCGTTCCCACGGTGCGATACCAGGCCGACGGGACGGTGCTGTCCGACTCATGGCACGGCCCGCAACTCTGCGCTACCGTCGCCGAGTCCCTGCCGCCCCAGTGCGGCGGGCCTGACATCGTCGGATGGGACTGGAACGCGGTCGAGCACTCCGCTCAAGGCGGCGTGCGCTGGGGCGAATACCACGTGGTCGGCACCTGGGACGGGAAGAGCCTGACGCTGACCGAGCCTCCGAGTCTCGCCCAGCGTCGTAACGCCCCGCATGACCGATCCGACTTCACCACGCCGTGCCCGGAGCCCGCCGGCGGCTGGCGCCCGGTGGACCCGGCGAGGGCCACGCAGAAGGCGTTGGAAGCCGCGATCGCCAGGGCCCGGAAGCTTCCCGGGTACGCGGCCGCCTGGCTCGACCAGAGCTACCTCGACGAGATAGAGGGCTTCGACTCCCACGATCCTCGATGGGTGGAGCGATACGCCAACGACGCCGAACGGCTCGTGTTGAACCTGCGGTTCACGGGAGACCCGACCGTTCACCAGGCCGCGATCCGCGAGGTCTGGGGCGGCGCACTCTGCCTGAGTCGCGCCCGGCACACCGAGGCGGAGCTACGCGCACTCCAGAAGAGGGCACAGAAGGACATCAAGGACTTTTACTCCGCCTCGATCGACGAGCGGGCCGGTCACGTCGAGATCGGGGTCTGGGTGGCCACACCGGAGTTTCAGCGTGAGGTCGACAAGAAGTACGGGAAGGGCCTCGTGGTCCTCGAAGGCTTCCTTGAGCCGGTGAACTCGTAGGCCGCTTCCGTTCCACCGGCTCCTCGCCGGCCGGAGCGTTTCAGTTCCACCGGCTCGCTTCAGGAAACCCTCGCCGCTCCCACGCGAACGGCGCTGCCGCGATTTGCCAAGTTCCTGAGCGGCATATTCGCCCCGGTATCCTGCAGCGCATGGTCATAATGGCGAAGTGACCGATTTCGAAGGCGTCTCATGATCCGAGTCATCGCCCGTGTCCGTGGCCTGCCGGTGGCGTTGACCGTATGCGCATACGCGGCGGCCGTACTCACGCTTACATGGCTGACCCAAGCCGGTTATCTCGGCGATGCCATGTATGGAGTGATGACCATGATCCTGATGGCCTTTCCGCTCTCCCTTGTCGGGACTTCTCTGTACGGGACGCTGAAAGACGCCGTCATCGGTCAGAAGCACGACGACCCCACCTACGGCTGGAACTACGACTATGGCTGGGATTACGTCCTGATGGCCTGGCCGGGGATCGTCACGGCCGTCGTCCTGATGCTCCTGCTGAGGGGGCGGCGCACCCGTCCGATGGGCCGGGTTGCCGGTTGGGCGCTGACGGCGGTCGTCGCCCTGACGGGCGTGCTGATCACCTTTGACGGGTGGACGCCCCGTCGGCCATACGGCTGGCCGTTCCTCGTGTACGGGCTGGTCATGGCCATCGGGTTGATCGCCGCGCGCAAGCCCGCGCCGAAGGCGGCTGCCCGTCCCAGCACAGGCTCACCGGTTTGAAGAACGCACCTCCTGACCCGCGTCGCCGCAGGCCGGGAGGGGGCGCGCCCAGGGCCTCGTTCAGTTCCAAGCCGTTGTGGCTACCGACTTGTTGAGTCAGCAGCCGCCCTCCAGGCCGGAGAACGCGAGCCACTTCCACGGCGTTCAGGCCGCCGTGCCGATTGAGCACGAGGTCGAAGGTGGCACTGCCTGCGGGTATGTCGTCCGCACTGCCGCCGGCCACTCGCACGTTCGACGGCGTGAGCCGGGCCGCGGCGACAAGCCTGGGACGCGCGGGCGGTGCACCAGCCGCCCGCCTGTTCCGCGTGGTGTCGTCGCGGTTCGGCCGGTGCTCACGTCTCTACCCCGGATCGAGTACGCGCGTCATCCAGATCGTGTCGCCGCGTTCGGCGTCCCTGGTGATGCGGCCGCTTCGGTGGAAATCGAGCTTCTCGAGGACGCGGAACGAGGGTGCGTTCCACTCCCGCACGGTCGCCCAGAGTCGTCGACGTCCTGTTCGCGTCGCGGCTTCGATAACCGCACGGGCGGCTTCTGTCGCGTAACCATGGCCATGAGCTCGTTGTGCCAGCTCGTACGCGATCTCAGGTTCGTCGAAAGATCCCTGGCCGACGGTCAGTCCGCAGTATCCAATGAACTCACCGGTGTCTCGCAGCTCGATCGGCAGCAACCCGAGCCCCGGATCCGCCATCAGCGGATTGTCGAGGAGCCGGCCGCGCATGTCTTCGATCGTCGGGCGTCCCTCGGCGTCGATCCGCCGTACCGCTCGTGGATCCCGCTCAAGCCATAACCCGCGATACTCCTCGGCATCCGACGGCACCCACCGCCGCAACCGCAGCCGCTCGGTCACCAGCTCCGCCGGTAGATCCTCATAAGTCCCCACCCGACCAACCTAACCCAGTGCCGCCAAGACCGGAGATGACCGCAAGAGGCGGACGTTGAGCTGCTCATCGGTTGGTGGGGAGTTGCCGTCAAGGGTGCCATCACGGAGCTGCGGCACTCGGGAGCTCAGCGGGCGATATGTCAGTTTCCACTGGACTGTCGGGCTTCGAGGCTGACTTCCCACAGCTGGTTCATACGTCCCACCAAAGGGGAGTAGTGAACTTTGGCGAAAACGGGGCGCAGTGACGCACAGCCTACTCACCCGGTACGACATAAATCGCGCCGCAGCATGGGAGCCTTTCGCACCCCGCGAAAGGCCGCCTTGCGTTCACTCCGAGCCGGCTGCGCTGCGCATCGATACGCACACCTCCGCCCTCAAGAAAGGCTTCACCCAGGACTTCCTGAAGATGTGCAAGAACCGTACGCTCCCCTCCCGCTCGGCCGGACAGCGCCCACCCGCGATGGCGTTGTGCCGGGAATGTACGACTCCTATACGCGGCGCCCCTAATCTGCGAGAAGACCGGCAGGCCAGGATGCCCACGTCACAGGCGTGGTCCTCCCGGTCCCGAGACCCCGGGTCCCCGATCGAAAAGGGCTGGCCGCATGCCGTTCCCCGTCACCGCGCCACCGGCGTCCGCGTTCGCCGCCGCGACCCGCGAGGCGGAAGGCCGCGCGGAATGAGGGACGCGCTCGGTCTCGCCTGGCACGCCGGCCGGTCCCGCCTGGTCCTCTTCGCCGTGCTCACCGTTCTCGCCGCCGCGGTCCCACTCGCCGTCGCCTGGCTGACCAAGGTGACGCTGGACCTGATCGCGCACGGCGACGCCACGATCGCCCTGGTGGTCACGCTGGGGACCGCCCTGGCGGTGTGCGGAGCGGGCGCCGCGGCGGTTCCCGCGATCACGCACTACCTGCGCGAGGAGATCGGGCGGCGGGTGAGCCGGATCGCCCAGGACCTCCTGTTCCTGGCCACGGAACGCTTCGTCGGGCTGGCCCGGTTCGAGGATCCCGCCTTCCTCGACCGGCTGCAGCTGGCCCAGCGGCACGGCGGGGCCACTCCCGCCCTGCTCGTCGCCGCTCTCCTCGGGATCACCAGGAGCGCCCTGGTCGGGGTGGGTTTCGTGGCCTCGCTCGCGGCGATCAGCCCGTGGATGGCCGTCCTCGTGCTCGGCTCCGCCGCCCCCATGCTCCTGGCCGAGCTGTGGCTGTCCCGGCGGCGGGCGACCATGCTGTGGGACATAGGCCCGCATGAGCGGCGGGAGATCTTCTTCCGTGACCTCCTCGTCAACGTGCGGGCCGCCAAGGAGATCCGGCTGTTCGGCATCGCCGGCCACCTGCGCCGACTCATGATGGACGAGCGCCGGGTCGCGGACGCGGAACGCCGCCGTACGGACCGGCGCGAGCTGGCCGTGCAGACCTGCACCGGCCTCGCGGGCGCGCTGGCGGCCGGGGCCGGGCTGCTGTGGGCGCTGGTCGGCACCCTGGACGGCGGTCGCACGATCGGCGACGTCTCGATGTTCGTCGCCGCCGTCGCGGGGGTGCAGGGCTCGGTCACGGGCCTGGTGACCGAGGTGGCCCAGGCGCATCAGCACCTTCGGCTGTTCTCCCACCACCTCGCGGTGACGTCCGACCGTCCCGACCTCCCGGTCGCGGCGAGGCCGCGGCCCGTCCCCGTGCTGAGGCGGGGCATCGAGTTCCGGGACGTGTGGTTCCGTTACTCCCCCGGACAGGACTGGGCGCTGCGCGGGATCAGCTTCGACGTCCCGTACGGCGGGGCCCTCGGCCTCGTGGGCAAAAACGGGGCGGGCAAGAGCACAGTGGTGAAACTGCTGTGCCGGATGTACGACCCGGCGCGCGGCGCGATCCTTTGGGACGGGGTCGACCTGCGCGACATGGCGCCGGACGAGCTGAGGCGCCGCGTCGGCGTGGTCTTCCAGGACTACATGGAATACGACCTGACCGTGGCGGACAACATCGGATTGAGCGATCTCGCCGCGCTGGGCGATCGAGACCGGATCGTCGCGGCGGCACGTGCGGCGGGCGCCGACTCCTTCGCCGAAAAGCTCCCCCGCGCCTACGACACCCTGCTGTCGCGCATTTTCCTCGACCGGGACGGCGGCGAGCACGGTGTCCACCTGTCCGGCGGACAGTGGCAGCGCCTGGCCCTCGCCCGGGCGTACCTGCGCGGCGAACGCGACCTGCTCATCCTGGACGAACCCAGCTCCGGACTGGACGCCGAGGCGGAACACGAGATCCACACCGGCCTGCGCGAGCACCGGGCCGGACGCACCAGCGTGCTGATCTCCCACCGCCTCAGCGCGGTGCGGGACGCGGACCTGCTCGTCGTCCTGGACCGGGGACAGGTGGTGGAGCAGGGGACGCACAAGGCACTCATGGACGCCGGCGGCGTCTACGCGCGGCTGTTCACCCTCCAGGCGCGGGGCTACCAGTTCTCCGAGCCGGGGCATCGGGACTGACCTCAGCTATGCCCGATATGTCCTTTACTTGAAATACGTTCTGTCGGAGTTTATATTTTCTGCCATCGCCCGAAAGTTTCCGGGGGCTTACGGGGTCTTCATGGGGTTTGAGTTCCGATTATTGGGTCCGCTCGAAATACTCAATGGGGCACAACCGATTTCGCTGACCGCCCATAAGCCCCGGGCGCTGCTCGTGATGCTGCTGCTGAACTCCGCAAAGCTGGTGCTGTGGCACCGGCTGCTGGAAGAACTGTGGGACGGCGCCCAGCCCGCTTCGGCGATGTCCAACCTGCGGACGTACGCGACCGAACTGCGCCGGGTCGTCTTCGACGGCGGGCCGCAGCTCGTCTCGGACCCCGACGGCCTCCGGCTGCAGGTCGACAGGGAAGAGATCGACGTCGACGTCTTCGCCGACCTGTGCGCCCGGGCCAGGAACGACCAGATGAACGGCGATCTGCCGGCCGCCTCCTCGGCGTACGAGCGCGCGCTCCACATGTGGCGCGGGCCCGCGCTGACCGGGCTGCGCCGCGGGCCGATCCTCACCGCCACCGCGACCGCGCTGGACGAACGCCGCATCGGAGTGCTGGAGGACTGGTTCGACGTCCGGCTCGACCTGACCGCGACCGACCGGTGCAGCGGGTCCGCCCTCGCCGCCGACCTGCGCGGGCACCTCGCCGAGCACCAGGTGCGTGAGCGCCCGCACCGGCAGCTCATGGTCACGCTGTACCGGCTCGGCGACGTCGCCGGGGCGCTCCAGGCGTGCGCCAGCGCCCGTGAGGTGCTCCGGCGCTCGCTGGGCCTCGATCCGGACGACCGCGTCGAGTGGCTCCAGGCCGCCATCCTCCGGCGCGACCCCGACCTGCTCCGCCCGGGCGTCCAGAACAGGACAGGCGACGCGCTTCGGCTTTGAGGCCCCCGAGCGGTCAGCGCGCGGTGTCGTCGACGATCCGGCCGTCCCGGATGCGGATGATCCGATCGCAGTACGCGGCCACCCCGTCGTCGTGGGTGGCGACCAGCAGGGTCAGCCCCTGCTCGGCGACCAGGCGATCGACCAGCTCCATCACCTCCCGGCCGGTGGCCGAGTCGAGGTTGCCCGTGGGCTCGTCGGCCAGGATCAGCCGAGGGTCGCCGATCAGCGCACGCGCGACCGCGACCCGCTGCTGCTGCCCGCCGGACAGCTGCGACGGCACGGCGTGCGCCCGCTCCAGCAGGCCCACGGCGGCGAGCAGCTGCCGGGCCCGTTCCGTACGGTCGAAGTCCACCCGGCGGGGCAGCACCGGGGCGAGGACGTTGTCCAGGACGGTGAGCGCGGGCAGCAGGTGGAACCGCTGGAAGACGAAGCCGACGCTGCGGCGGTAGACCGACAGCTCACGGCGGCCGAGCGCGGTCACCTCCCGGTCCCCGACCGTGATCGTGCCGCCGTCCACCCGCTCCATGCCGCCGATCAGGTGGAGCAGGGTGGACTTGCCGGAGCCCGAAGCACCCACCACGGCGACCCGCTGCCCCGCCGGCACGTGCAGCGACACGTCGTCGGCGGCGACGATCCGGCCGTCTCCCTGACCGAACCGCTTGGTCAGCCCCCTGATCGTCACCTCGACACCACGCCGGGTGCCGGTCGTACGCGCCTCCATCGTCACCTCTCCGCCCTCGCCGCGGGCTCCGGGAGCCGCTCCACTCCCGTGGCCACGGCCGTGACGCGCCCATCCGCGTCCAGCACGCACATCGCCGGGAAGCCCCGTACGCCGAAGGCCCGCTGGACCGGGCCCTGATCCGGCTCGACCAGCACCCGCGCGACAGGATCGAACAGCGCGACCAGCTCGCCCACATCGTCCCGCGACCCGACCACGACCACCAGCGCCCGGTCGCGGCCCAGGGACCGCGCGCGTTCCGCGAAGGGGGACGCCTGCGCGCGGCACGGAGCACAGGTCGGCGTGAAGAACCCGAGCATCATGCCGCCGGTCAGGGAGTCCCTGCCCAGGTGCTCACCACCGGTCGTCGTGACCTCACCGAAGTCCTCCGGCGCCGACCCGGGTCCGTTCATGACCTCCTCCGGATTCGACGGCAGGACGGCCCGCAGGGTCGCGAGTTCACGGTCCTGCCGGGCCAGGCGCCGGACGACGCCGTACGTGAACACCAGGTTGAGCACCGCCACGAGTCCCACGAGCACGAGGGCCGCGATCACGTATCCCAAAACGCACCTCCGCACATTCACTGGCCGAACAGGTCGGCGACGTCGTCGAAGCGGATGACCAGGGCCGCCGCGAGCAGCGCGACCCCGGCGGCCAGCAGGGCGCCGGGGCCGTCGATCCCGGCGCCGCCCGGCAGCACCGCCGCAGCCAGGCCCAGCGCGGCCACGCCGAGCAGGGCGAGATTGCGCACCATGTGCCGCGTGCCGAGGTCCGCCTCGCCGCCGCCGAAGCACCGGCACCGTACGGCGAGGCCCCGGCGGAGCACCACGGCCACACCCGCCGTGAGCACGGCGACCAATCCGGCCGCCAGCCCGAACCCCACCGGCGGGGCCACGACGACCAGCGGAGGGACCAGCGCCTCGGCGGCGCACAGGGCCGCGGCCGGCCAGGTGCCGCCTCCGGTCAGCGGCTCGATCGACCGGCGGAACCGCCGGAACGCCTCACGGGAGGCCAGCTTGCTCACCGCCGACCAGCCGAAGACCACGGCGAGCAGGATCTGGCAGCCGAGTTCCACGTGTCTCACCGACGGCCTCAGTCCTCCGCCAGCACGGCGGCCAGCGGCAGGCGGCGCATGAGCTGCGCGGGGACGGCGGCGGCCAGCACCGCGAACGCGGTTCCGGCCGCGGCGACCGGGAGCGTGGCGCTCACGGTCGCCCAGGTGAGGCCGCCCAGGAACGCGGCCAGCACGCCGAGGCCGAGACCGGCCCCGAGCACTGCGCCGGTCAGACCGAGCAGCGCACCCTCGGTGACGATCAGGCGGCCGAGCTCCCCGTCGGACCACCCGCACGCGCGCAGCGCGGCCAGCTCGCCGCTGCGTTCCCGGACGCTCAGGTAGAGAGCGTCCGCGATGGCGAACACGCCGAGCGCCACCGTGGTGACGGCGGCGGCCAGATCGACCCCGCGTACCTGGAGCGAGACGGCGTCGCCCAGCAGCGTGCCCTGGGCCTCGCCGTGGAACCGCCACGTGATCACCAGCAGTGTGGACACCGCCGCCACTCCGGCCGCGAGCGCCAGCACGCCGACCAGGCTGCGGGTCGGGACCCGCACCAGGTTGCCCACCGCCATGCCGTACACCGTCCGGGCCCGGCGTGCCCGGGTGCGGGTGACCACGGGGGGACGGATCGCCGCCATCGGGTGCGCCCGCCCGGCCCGCAGCGCGGGCACCAGCCCGCCGAGCAGGGCGATCCCGCAGGCGACCGGTACGGCCAGCAGCGCGTGTCCGGGGCTCACCTCGATGCCGGTGGCGGCGGCCAGCGGCAGGGACACGGCGGCGCCCAGGATCCCGGCGGCCAGGCCGACCAGCACCACCTCCCCCAGCACCAGCGCGGCCAGCCGCCCGGCCGGCCAGCCCAGACAGCCGAGGACGGCCAGCTCGCGCCGCCGCACCCGGACCGACGCGGCCACCGCGTTGCCCAGGAACAGCACGCACACCACGAGGATGAGGCCGAACAGCAACGCGCTCTTCTGGTCGACGGCCCTGGTCAGCGCGACCGCCACGCCCTTGGTCGTCCAGTTCTCCAGCAGCCGCAGCTCGGGGCGGCCGAACACGCCGGCGGGCAGCTCGACCGGGCGCGGGGCCGGGGAGGAGCCGATGGTGATGTCCACATCGAGCCCGGTCGTGGTGGCGATCTTCTCGGCGACCACGCGGATCCGCTCCTGGGACAGATCGTCCAGCCCGGTGACCCCGGCGACCCGCACCCGGATCGCGGAGACCGGCGCCTCCTGCGCCGGGTCGTCGCCGCGGATGAGCATGGGCAGCGCGGTCAGCGTCGTCAGGAGCTGGGGCGGGGTGGCCAGGTAGCCGCCGGGGTTGCCGTTGGGCAGCAGCGGGCGGTTCCCCAGCGCCGCCCGCGCGGCCTGGTCCGCGCCGGTCGCGCTCGCCGGCTGGTACGTCTCCAGCGGCACCGCGGACAACGCGGAGAACTCGGTCAGCCCGGCCGCGTCGAACCTGCCCACCACCCGCGGGAACGCGTATACGGACACGCCACCGGGGCCGGCCAGTTCGCGTTTGGTCGACGGCCGGAGCGCCCGATCGTGCGCGAACAACGGGGCCGAGGTGTCCACGAGGGAGTTCTCCTGCCGCCACACCTCGTCGAGGTCGACGGTGACGGGATCCGGCTTCAGCACCCCCTCTCCGCCCCCATAGCGCGGGCGGCCGGACTGGATCACACGGTCCACGTTGAGCCACGTGTCGCCGGGGTCGGTGATCGGGCGCTCGCTGACCTTCCGGTAGACGCTCTCCGCGTCGACGCGCACGGTCGCCGTGCGCCGGGCCGGCTCCGCCCGTAGCCGCTTCCACAGCTCATCGCCGCGCAGGCTCGCGATCTCCGGCGGCCGGTCCAGCCGGGAGACTCCGGCGGTCAGCTGCTCGTCGATGTGCGCGGTCGACGAGAGCAGCATGGGAACATCGGCGAACAGCGCCCACTTGGTCGGCGTCGGGCCGTCGGTCGCGCGCAGGTAACGCCCGGTGACCACGGCGCGATCCAGCCCGACCAGTTCCGCCTCCTGCACGGGATCGACGGCCGCCAGCAACAGCGGCACGGGCCAGCTGACGGGGAGCGTCAGGCGCGGCAGCCGTACCTGCCGGGGAATGATCCCACCGCCCGCGTCGCCGAGCTGGGTGCGGAAACCGCCGTCCGGCAGCATCTGGTAGACGTCCACCCGGGACCGGTCCGCCGCCGTGAGGTAGGTGCGTCCGGGCTCTCGCTTGCGCGCGGTGGGACAGATCGGCTGGATCCGTCCGTCCGGGAGGACTTCGGCCGCCGGGTAGCCGGACGACATCCCCGGGCGGTCACATACCGCGTCGTCCACCCGCACCTTCCGGCCCTCGTAGCGGTAGCCGGCGAACTCCACGAAGTTCGCCTTGTTCGTCGTGAACCGCGGCCACAGCACGGGGTTGCGGGTCACGTACACGTACCTGTCACCCGGGTCGTCGATCGTCGACAGTCCCCGGTCGCTGGTCCAGGTCCTGTCCACCTTGAGCAACTGCTGTCGTGCCCCTCGATCGAGCTGCTCCGTGAGGTCGATCTCGGCGGTCGCCGTCACGTCGACGTACCCCACCATCGCCACCGGAGCGGCCACCTCGACGCCGGGCAGCGCGAGTATCCGCCGCCACTGATCGAGCGTGATGCCGCCGAACTGGCCGGACAGGAAGTTCGGGCGCACCTGCCCGTGCGTGAGCTCCTGCGCGTCCCGGCTCCCCTTGGGCCGCACCAGCACGTCGTACGTGCTCCGGTAGTTGTCGTCCACAGTCCCGGTCACGCGCAGGCGTGAGGTCTCCACCGAGCCGGTGAGCAGGGTGAACCCGCTCGTGGCCAGCAACACGCCGAGCAGCATCGTCATCGAGCGCACCGACTGGCGGCGTAACTGGCCGATCATCAGCCTCAGCATGAATCCCCATCAGACGGTCGCATTCGCCGGATCACAACACCCAGCAGACGCTCTCCGGCGACGTACCCGTAAAGGCGCGAGTCCCGGCTCACCGCCGGGTTGTCCCCGAGCACCACCAGCCGGTCGGCGGGGACGGACGTGGTCCCCCCGGCCAGCACGGGCACGCGCGTCTCGGGGACGGGGTCTCCGGGTACGGCTATCGCCCGTTTCACCGCCCACACCGTGCGGGGGCCGTCGTTCTCCGCCGCCCCGGCGGGCACCGGCACGGGAGGCGCGTCGATCACGTCGGCGAAGACGACCAGGTCGTCGGTGCGGACCGCCGTCACACCGCGTCGCCGCACCAGCACCCGGTCACCGTCTCGGAGCGTGGGCTGCATGCTCCTGCCCCGTACGGTCACCACGACGAAGGCCCGGCGCATCCCCAAAGTCACCGCCGCCAGCGCGAGGGCCGCCAGCGCCGGAACGGTGAGCAGAAGCGACAACCGCCATCCCCCTCATACGCCGCCGGACCCGGTGGTCGCACCGGGTCCGGCTCGGTCACCCGGTCACGCGCCGCCCGTCAGCAGCCGGCGTGCGCGTAGTAGGTGCAGCGGCCGCAGTAGTAGAGGTAGATGTCGCCTCCGACGCACTTGCAGTAGCCCTCCCACCCGCAGGCGCGGGCTTCGGCATGCGGGACCACCTTGTCGACCATCCTGTCGGCGACCCGCCTGATCAGCGCTCTCATGACCACTTCCTTTCGCCGGACGTGATTGACCCCGATCGTAAAAAGCGGGGATTCAGCGGGGATACAGGCTCCGTACAGCGCGCGGCCCGGCGGCGGTCGCCAAGGATGAGCCGTTTGCTTCGGGTTATGCGCCGCGCCAGGTGGGGCGGGTTCGCCGGTGAGGCGGCGGGCCATGAGGTCGATCATCGCCGGGTAGATCTTGGCTTCGGAGCGATGTCCTGGGTCGTGGCAGTCTGCGTCGACCTCACCTGCGTCATGGCCGCCCGCGAACGCCAGCGCGACAAGAAAACCAGCTGCCGGCGCAACGGGTGGATGTCCTGGCCCACGCTCGTCCTGGTCGGCGGGATCGTCCTGTCCGCGTCAGGAAGACGATTCAGGACGAGCGTGAGCCGGTGATCGCCGAGACGCACCGGTGGCCGCTGCGGGAAGCACGGCTCACCTGGGCGGCGATGCTGGCCGGTCAGGTGCGCGTGAACGGGCGCGGCGGCATGGTCGAGTCCTCAGGGCAGTGAGGAAACTCCCGCGCCGTCGCGCCTTCTGCTTTCCACGGGGCAGACAGAATCCTCGGGCACGCCAGCGTCGCGATCATCAAAGACGTCTACGGCGACGGAGGCCGTTTCCGGCGCTCTGCTGGGGCAGCGGAAGCGGGTGGCTCCCAGGGTGGCTCCCGACGACGCCGAAGAGACCGGATGAGCCGCGAAAGCACAAGGCCCCTGACCGCGAAACCGCTGATCAGGGGCCTGTCGTACGAGAGCCGCCTTGGGGAATCGAACCCCAGACCTTCTGTTTACAAGACAGATGCTCTGCCGATTGAGCTAAGGCGGCCTGTTACCCAGACGAGTTTAGTGGGCCGAGGGCCGAACCGTCACGGTGGAATCACCGGCGACGGTGGCGGGCGACCTCGTAGAGGGCGATTCCGGCGGCCACGCCCGCGTTCAGAGACTCTGCGGCGGCGTTCATGGGGATGCGCGCGATCTGGTCGCACGCCTCCCTGACCAGGCGGGACAGGCCCTTGCCCTCCGAGCCGACGACCACGACGAGCGGTTCTGTCGCGAGTTCGACGTCGGCGATGTCCACCGTGGCCGTGCCGTCGAGGCCGACCACGAACAGGCCCTCCTCCCGGTACGCCTGAAGGGTCTGGGTGAGGTTCGACGCCCGGGCGACGGGGAGGGTCGCGAGGGTGCCGGCCGAGGTCTTCCAGGCGCCGGCGGTGACGCCCGCCGAACGGCGGGACGGGACGAGCAGCCCGTGCGCGCCGAAGGCGGTCGCCGAGCGGGCGATGGCGCCGAGGTTGCGCGGGTCGGTCACGCCGTCCAGGGCGACGATCAACGGCACTTCGGCGGCGTCCCTGGCCCGCTCCACGAGCTGCTCCGGGTGCGCGTAATCGTACGGCGGGACCTGCAGGCCGATGCCCTGGTGGACCGTGCTCTCGGTCAGCCGGTCGAGCTTGTCCCTGCTGACCTCCAGCAGGGCGATGCCGCGGTCAGCCGCGATCTTGATGGCCTCGCGGACCCGGTCGTCGTTGTCGACCCGCTGCGCCACGTACAGCGCGTTCGCGGGGACCCCCGCGCGCAGCGCCTCGATCACGGGGTTCCGGCCGCCGATGACCTCGGGGGCGTCCTCCCGGCGCGTACGGCTCGGCGCACGCGAGGACGACCCGCCGCCCCGGGCCTCGCGCTCGATCCGCTCGGCGCGGGCCTTGTCCTTGTACCAGTGCCGCATGTGCGCGGGCGGCGTCGCTCCCTTGCCCTCCAGGGAGCGCCTGACCTTGCCGCCCGAGCCCTTGGCCGGCCCCTGCTTCTTCGCCGGCTTCCCTGAAGCCTTTCCCGCCATGGTCTCTAGCGTAGGGCCACGCCTACTGTGCCAGCTCCCACCGCGGGCCCTGCGGGGTGTCCTCCACCACGATCCCGGCCGCCGCGAGCTGGTCGCGGATCGCGTCGGCCGCCGCGTAGTCCTTACGGGCACGCGCGGCCTGCCGCTGCTCCAGAGCCACGGTCACGAGCGCGTCCACGACCTCCCGGAGCCCCGAGTCGCCGGTCGTACGCCACTGCTCCGACCTGGGGTCGAGGCCGAGCACGTCGAGCATGTTCTGCGTCTCGGCGAGCAGCCGGGCGACCTGTTCCTTGTTGCCCTGGGCCAGCGCGACGTTGCCCTCGCGGACGACCTCGTGGATCACGGCGAGCGCCTGCGAGACGTTCAGGTCGTCGTCCATGGCGTCCACGAAGGCCTGGGGCAGCGGCGCGGCGGCGTCCACGTCGTGGATCACCTCGGCGGCCCGGGTGACGAAGCCCTCGATCCGGCGGTATCCGGCCGCAGCCTCCTGCAGCGCCTCGTCGGAGTAGTCGATCGCCGAGCGGTAGTGCGCCGCGACCAGGTAGTAGCGCAGCTCGACCGCCCGCACCTTGCGGAGCATGTCCGGGATGAGCAGCGAGTTGCCCAGCGACTTGCTCATCTTCTCGCCGCCGAGCTTCAGCATGCCGTTGTGCAGCCAGTAGCGTGCGAAGCCGTCGCCCGCCGCCTGCGACTGGGCGGTCTCGTTCTCGTGGTGCGGGAAGATCAGGTCGACGCCGCCGCCGTGGATGTCGAAGGTGCCGCCGAGATACTTGGTCGCCATGGCCGAGCACTCCAGGTGCCAGCCGGGACGGCCCCGGCCCCACGGCGTCGGCCACGTGGGCTCGCCGGGCTTGGCGCCCTTCCACAGCGCGAAGTCGCGCGGGTCGCGCTTCAGCGAGTCGGTGTCGGTGTCCGCGGCCGCCCGCATGTTCTCCAGCCTCTGGTTGGAGAGCTTGCCGTATCGGTCGGCGTAGGAGACCACGTCGAAGTAGACGTCGCCGCCCGCGGCGTACGCATGACCCTTGTCGATCAGGCGCCGCATCAGCTCGATCATCTCCGGCACGTGGCCCATCGCACGGGGCTCGACGGTCGGCGGCAGGCAGCCGAGCTGGTCGTACGCCCAGGTGAAGGCGCGCTGGTTGCGCTCGGACACGACGAACCAGGGAACGCCCTCCTGGGCGGCCACCTTGATGATCTTGTCGTCGAGATCGGTGACGTTGCGGCAGAAGGTCACGTCGTAGCCCTGCCGCATCAGCCACCGGCGGAGAACGTCGAAGTTCACTCCGGACCTGATGTGCCCGATGTGCGGCGGAGCCTGAACGGTCGCACCACACAGATACATCGAGACCCGGCCGGGCTCGACCGGTACGAATTCACGGACCGTACGCGTGCTGGTGTCGTAGAGGTGCAGGCTCACGAAGGCAAGGCTAACGCCTGACGGCGCAGCACAGGGCTACTTGGGCGCCCGTGAACGGCTCGGCGTGGCCGATCACGGAAACTTACGACACATAAGTCCCGATATAACCCGAAAACAAAAGCCGTAACGACCCGTACAGCCGTCCGCGCGATCTTCGACTGCCTCGCGCAGGACCCGGCCGGACACGCAGCGTCGCCGGGCCACCGGGAGCGACCGGAGACGATCAATGAAAACGCACGGGACCACCCCAGGGACGGAGACCGCGCCTTTTGCACCCCATCCTTCGCATCTCATCGCTCTCGAAGCACACGCCCGCGTGCTCGCGCGGCTCCGGCCACAAGGCTGGACCGCGCCGGGCCGGAACGCGCCGGAGATTCCCGCGCGGAGTCCCCGGTTCCGACACGAAACGGGTGATCACGGGGGTGCGATCAATCGTCACTCCGATTCTGTAGGCTCGAAACGCCATGGACGTGACTCCCCCCGGCGCGGCAGGCACGGCCTCCCGCCCGTCCCGAAACACCCCCTCCGGAATCCCGTTGGTGCTGCGCCGCCTGGCCATCGGCCTCGCGGGCGCCGCCCTCGCGGTGCTCGCCGGGGTCGCCTGCGCGCTGTCCTTCGACGACCTGCGGGCTCTGGCCGTCTCCGGGCGCGCCGAGCCACGGCTCGCCTACCTGTATCCCGCGGCGTTCGACGTTCTGCTGGTCGTCGCCCTGGTCAGCGTGCCGTTGGTCCGGGGCGCGCGTTTCCTGGTCCGGTTACAGGCGGGCTTCGTCCTGGTCCTGCTCCTGGCCTCGGCCGCCGCCTCGAACGCCGCGACCGCCGTCGGCGTCTCCTTCGACCCCGACGCCTCCGCTCTCGTCGTCGCGCTGTCGCCCTGGGTGATGCTCGCCATCGGGCTGTGGCTGCTGCTGCTCCTGCTGAAGCACGTGCGCACCAACCGGGCCGACCTGGACGGCGACGACGACTCCGACGACGACCTGGTGCCCTTCGACGGCGGGCGCGAACCCCGGGCCGCCGTCACCGCCCCCTACCCTGTGGCCGTGCGGGAGCGCCCCGCGCCCGCGCACGCCGTCACCGAGGAGCACGGCGCACCGCCCCTGCAGCCGGTTCCCGAGGCCGTGGCGCCCCCCGGCTACGTCCCCCCGCTGCCGGTCAGCCCGGTCTCCGAGACCGTCGCGCCACCCGAGTACGCCCCGCCGCTGCCCGTCACCCCTCCGCAGGCCGAGAACGAGGCCGGACCGCACACTGTCACCCCCGGCGCCGACGAGGACGGCGTACGGCTGCCGCCCGAGGCGATCCCGGCAACCGTCTCCGAACCCACGCCCGAGACCGGGTCCGAGACGGTGCCGAACCAGGTGCCGGATCAGGTGCCGGACCAGGTGCCGGACGACCCCGAGGTCCTGCCGGTCGTGCCTCCGACGGCGGCGCCCCGCACCCCGCCCGTGACGGAGCCGGCCGAACCGGCCGTCAGGGAGCCGGCCATCGAGACGACCGCCGACGAGCAGGCCCACGACGCGGAGTCCGTTGCCGTCGAGACGCCCGCCCAGCCCGCCGCGGAGACGCCTTCTCCCGCCGAGACGGGTGACCGCCCGGCGCAGCAGCCCCGCCGGAACCGTCCCGTGCGCTGGGGCGACTTCGTGCGGCCCCACACCGGCGACGTCCTCGTGCACCCCCGCCCCAAGCCGGAAGAGCCGGCCGACGCCGAGCCGGAGCGGCCCGAGGACGAGGCGGGCGTGGACACCCAGCCGCTCCGCCAGATCAGGGACGTGCCGGATCCCGCCCATGCGGCGGACAGCGCCGATCCGGGCGAGCAGGACGGCAGACGCAGGCCGCAGGTGGCGGAAAGCCCCGATCAGGGCGCGCCGGAAGCCACGGGCGGCGAGGAGGACACCACAGGCACCGGGGAGGGAACCCTGCCGATGGCGCCTCCGTCAGGCCGGATGCGCAGCACGCCCCGCCCGCCCGCCTGACAGCCCCGCCCGCCTGACTGCGCCGCGGAAGAGGGGCGACCCGGTACACCGGGCCGCACAGCGCGCAGGCCCGCCCGGCTGGGGAGCCGGGCGGGCCTGCGCGTGCTTTGGGGTGAGGGCGGGGGCCGCCCTACCGAGCGAGTGCCTTACACACGCGAGCCCCGCTTGAGGCCGGCGACGATGCCGACACCCACGACGGCCAGTACGACCTGCATGACGAGTTCGATCCAGTCGATGCCCGGCGTCGTGTCGACACCCATGACCTGGGCGATCGCGGTACCGATGAGCGCCGCGACGATGCCGACGACGATCGTCAGCAGCCAGCCGATCGGCTGCCGGCCCGGCAGGAACAGGCGGCCCAGAGCGCCGATGACCGCACCGATGACGATGGCGCCGAGAATGGACTCGATTGTCATATCGACCTCCCGATGAGGGTGACCCTTTCATCCTCGGACTGTGGGCTACCCCACGGAAGGGAAATATGCGTCCCATGAAAGAAAAAAGAGGGCGGCGGCTCGATTCCGCGCCTTGGTTCGAGCCGCCGCCCACGCGTTAGTGAGACGCTCCGGGTCTCATTCAGGTTGGCACGTCCGATTGGAACGGAACAGTCACGCCGGGAGGATCAGAGCGGTCGCGATGGCAGCCACACCCTCGCCGCGGCCGGTGAGCCCGAGGCCGTCGGTCGTGGTCGCGCTGACGCTCACCGGAGCCCCGGCGGCGGCCCCGAGGGCCTTCTCCGCCTCCGCGCGGCGAGGTGCCACCTTCGGCCGGTTCCCGACGATCTGGACAGCCAGGTTTCCGATCTCGAATCCGGACGCCCGCACCTGGCGAGCCGCCTCCTCCAGGAGGGTCACGCCCGCGGCGCCCGCCCAGCGGGGGTCGGAGGTGCCGAAGAGCGCGCCCACGTCTCCGAGCCCGGCGGCCGACAGCAGCGCGTCACAGCAGGCGTGCGCCGCCGCGTCGCCGTCGGAGTGGCCGGCCAGCCCTGTCTCGCCCGGCCAGAACAGTCCAGCGAGATGGAGCTCCCGACCGGACGCGAAAGGGTGGACATCGACCCCGACGCCCACCCTTGGCGATGTGATGTTCAGGAGTTCAGCACCTCGTCGAGCAGGGCCTCCGCCTTGTCCTCGTTGGTCTTCTCCGCCAGCGCGAGCTCGCTGACGAGGATCTGGCGGGCCTTGGCGAGCATGCGCTTCTCACCGGCGGACAGGCCGCGCTCCTTGTCGCGCCGCCACAGGTCGCGCACCACCTCGGCCACCTTGTTGACGTCCCCCGACGCCAGCTTCTCAAGGTTGGCCTTGTAGCGGCGGGACCAGTTGGTGGGCTCCTCCGTGTGCGGCATGCGCAGCACGTCGAACACCCGCTCGAGTCCCTCCTGGCCGACGACGTCGCGCACACCGACGAGTTCGGCATTTTCCGCTGGTACCTGTACGGTCAGGTCGCCCTTGTCGACCTTGAGCACCAGGTAGGTCTTTTCCTCACCCTTGATGGTTCGGGTCGTGATGGCCTCGATCCGCGCAGCCCCATGGTGGGGGTAGACGACAGTGTCGCCGACCTGGAAAGTCATGTGACGAGTACCCCTTCCGCTGTACTCCAGAGTACCACGCGGTTCCCGCCTCCCGGAACAGTGAAAGGAACATAACTGCAGGTCAAAGCCTCGTTTTGGGGCTTGACAAGCCATCCACTCTGTGAATCGACATATGGGACATACCAGGTGACCTGCACTACTACAGCGTAGGGAGCGGGAGCCGACGCCGGACCGGCGACCGGCGCGGATAAGGTGATTGCTGCCCATACACGTGCGTACCAAGGAGACCTCGAACCGTGACCAGCAGCAGCCGTCGCAGGGCGATCGCCGTTGCCGCGCTCCTCGCCGCCGCCATCCCTGCACTGGCCGCGTGTGGCGCCGGTTTCGACGCCAACACCAACGTGCCGTACGCCCCGAACGAGGCAGGCGTCCTCTATGACGGCGACGGCCCCGGCAAGGCCTACGGCAAGAACGGCGTCATGATCCCGCAGGCGTTCATCCTCGGGCCCGACTCCGGCCAGCAGCTCGCCGCCGGCGGGTCGGCGCCGCTCTACCTGACTCTCCTGAACAGCACGGGGACGGCCGACCAGCTCACCAGCATCATCCCCGAGGAGCAGAAGGCGACCTCCGTCAATGTGCAGAGCGCCATCGACCTTCAGCCCGGCACGCTCGCCAAGACCCCCGGGGTCACGGTCGAGGGCCTGAAGACGGCGCTGCGCGGCGGAGAGAGCATCAAGCTCACGCTCCAGTTCAAGAACGCCGGCGACATCGCGCTCACCGTGCCGGTCGTCGCGCGCAGCCGCGAGTTCGCGACGCTGCCGCCCGCGGCGACGGCCACGCCCGCGGCCTCTCCGCTCGCCACCGGAAGCCCGGCGCCGTCGGACGCCGCGACCCCGGAGACCGGCGAAGCCGCTCCCTCCGCATCGCCCGCCGCGAACGCCCACTAGCGGCCGCGTGGACGCGCAGGAGCCCCTGTCCGGCCGGACAGGGGCTCCTTTCCACGCGAACGGACCGCGCGAGCCGTACGGGCCCGTACGGGCTCAGTCGTCGGCGGGGTCGAACTTGTAGCCCAGGCCGCGCACGGTGAGGATGCAGCGGGGGTTGGAGGGGTCGGCCTCGACCTTGGCCCGCAGCCGCTTCACGTGCACGTCGAGCGTCTTGGTGTCGCCCACGTAGTCGGCGCCCCAGACCCGGTCGATGAGCTGGCCGCGGGTCAGCACCCGCCCGGCGTTGCGCAGCAGCACCTCGAGCAGCTCGAACTCCTTCAACGGGAGCTGCACCTGCTGGCCGCGTACGGCCACGATGTGCCGGTCGACGTCCATGCGGACCGGTCCCCCGGTCAGGACCGCCGACTCCACCTCTTCGATGTCGCCCTGCCTGCGCAGCACCGCGCGGATGCGGGCCACCAGCTCGCGGGACGAGAAGGGCTTGGTCACGTAGTCGTCGGCGCCCAGCTCCAGGCCGACGACCTTGTCGATCTCACTGTCCTTCGCGGTCAGCATGATCACCGGCACCTTGGAACGCTGCCGGAGAGAGCGGCACACCTCGGTTCCGGGCAGGCCCGGGAGCATCAGGTCGAGCAGGACGAGGTCGGCCCCGTTGCGGTCGAACGTGTCCAGCGCCTCGGGGCCTGTGGCCGCCACCGCGACCTCGAACCCCTCTTTTCTGAGCATGTATGACAAGGCGTCCGAGAACGACTCCTCGTCCTCGACGACGAGTACCCGAGTCACTTAGCGGCCTCCTGGGGGATGGTCGTGCTTGGTAGGGGGACCGCCTGACCGCCGAACGCGGGAAGGCGAAGAGTGAAGGTGGAGCCGGAGCCTTCCTTGCTCCACACCGCGACCTCGCCGCCGTGGGCGACGGCCACGTGCTTGACTATCGCGAGGCCGAGCCCGGTGCCGCCGGTGGCTCTGGACCTGGCCGCGTCGACCCGGAAGAACCGCTCGAAGATGCGCTCCTGCGCGCTCTCCGGGATGCCGATGCCCTGGTCGCTCACGCTCACCTCGACGGCGTTCCCCGCCGGCCTGGCGCTGATCACGACGCGGGTGTGCTCGGGGCTGTAGGCGACGGCGTTGTCGATGAGGTTGCGCAGCGCGGTGACGAGAAGCTCCTCGTCGCCCCAGACCTTCAGGCCTTCCGTGCCGCCCGCGACGAGCGTGATGTCCTTCGCCGAGGCCTTCGTGTTGCACCGGTCGATGGCCTCGTGGACGGTCTCGTCCACGGGCACCTGCGCGGGCGCCGGGATGGGCTCGCCGCCCTGGATCCGCGACAGCGTGATCAGGTCCTGCACGAGGTAGGTCAGGCGGGCGGCCTCGTGCTGCATCCGGCCGGCGAACCGCTTCACGGCCTCGGGGTCGTCGGCCGCGTCCTGGATGGTCTCGGCGAGCAGGCTCAGCGCGCCGACCGGCGTCTTGAGCTCGTGGCTGACGTTCGCGACGAAGTCCCTGCGCACCGCCTCGACCCGCTGCCGCTCGGTCTGGTCCTCGGCGAGCACGAGCACCTGCCCGTGGGAGCCGAGCGGAGCCACCCGCACCGCGAACGACGTGGACTCCTGCCCGAACTTGCGGCCGGCGGTCTCTATCTCGCTCTCGCGGATCTCGCCGTCCCTGCGGACCTTCCTGGCCAGCGCGAGCAGCTCGGCGGCCATGAGGGACTCCCCGCGTACGAGGCCGAAGGCGCGCGCGGCCGAGCTGGCGCGCAGCACCCGGTCCTCCCGGTCGAGGACGACCGCCGAGGAGGGCAGCACGGCGAGGACCGACGCCACGCCCGGGGACAGGCTGTCGTCCACCGGCTCCGGCTCCTGGGGCTTGTCCATCTGCCGTCGGATCGCGAGCATGACGAAGGAGCCGAGGACGAATCCGCCCATCGCCGCCAGGCTCGCCAGCAACTCGTTCACATTCAGCAGCCTAGGCGGCATTTCTGGTTCTTCCACCTGTCCGACCTGGCAGGACCCTCCTGTTTCCGGAAAAGTTCATTCGGCGGTCGGGATTCGTTCATCGACCCGCGCGTAGCGTGGCGGCCATGCGCGACGCCTATCACGAAGAGCTTGCGGCCCTGACCGACCGCCTGGTGGAGATGACCCGCCTGGTGCGGTCGGCCATGTCGAGGGGGACGACCGCCCTGCTCGACGCCGACCTGCAGCTGGCGGAGAGCGTCATCTCCCAGGACGCCGAGGTCGACCGGCTGCACCAGGAGCTGGAGGCCTCGATCTTCGAGCTGATGGCCACGCAGCAGCCGGTGGCGGTCGACCTGCGTACCGTCATCACCGCCCTGCGAATGGCCGCCGACCTGGAGCGTATGGGCGACCTGGCCGAGCACATCGCCAAGCTCGCCCGGATGCGCCACCCCGAGTCCGCCATCCCGGCCGAGCTGCGTGACACGTTCGTCGAGATGGGCGCCATCGCCGAGAACCTGATCACCAAGGCGGGCAGCTGCATCGCCTCCCGCGACGTCGATCTCGCCAAGGAGCTGGAGGAGGACGACGACGCGATGGACCGCCGTCACCGCCGGCTGTTCCGCGTCCTGCTCTCCAAGGACTGGGAGCACGGGATCGAGGCCGCCATCGACATCACTCTGGCCGGCCGCTACTACGAGCGGTACGCCGACCACGCCGTACGCGTCGCCCGCGACGTCGTGTACCTCGTCACGGGTACGCGCGACGCGGACGCCCTCGCCGACTGACGCGGCGGCGGACGGGGAGCGCGAAAGCCCCGGTCCTCGGGGGGCCGGGGCTTTCGCGTCGAATGGTCGCGCCTCCGGCGCGGCGGCGCCGTGCTCGTTTCCGCGCCTACGGCTTCGGGCGCTTACAGCCCCTTGGCCGTGCCAGAGGCGCGCCATGAGCACAGCCCCCGGTGAGTGCTCGCTCGTTCCCCAGTCCGGACACGGCAGCGCCCTTCGCAACGTCTGCGTGTCGTTTGTCGTACGTGCCGGATAGTCTCCGCTGTCGTGCCGAGACGATCATGGGCGCTCTGGGCGGCGGCTGCGCTGACCGCGGTGGCTCCCACCCTCTACTTCTGGGTCGTGTCGATCCTGGCCGGCGACGGCGGCAGCCGCAGCTACATATCGACGTACTGGGGCTCCTGCCTCGGCTGGGACATCCATGACCTGGTCTCTCCCTGGATATACCTGATCACCGGCTTTCCCCTCTTCTCGTACGGCGGAGCCCCGCTGATCGTCCTGGGTTGCGCGGGCTGGTATCTGAGCCTCCGGAGCGGGCGAGCCGGACTGAGCAGGATCACCGGCCGGTGCGTCGCCGTCGTTCTGCTCGTCCTCAACCTCCCCGGCTTCCTGCTCCCCACCCTCGACGCGGCGCTCGGCCCCGCCTGCCTGGACGCGTGGGGGCCGCCCGAGCTGTTTTCCTGGCAGGTCGGGTGGGGGCTCTACGACTGCCTTCCGCCGCTCCTCGTCCTGCTCGCCGTACGCGCTCCCCGGCGCGCGTACGTACGGCGGGGGCCGGCCGCCCGTACGGCGGCGGCCGTCCTGGCGGTGACCGCGGTCGTCCTGCTCCCAGCGGCGTCGGCCGCTCCCGGGAGCGTGAGCGCACCGTGGGAGCTCGGCTGCTTCGGATCCGGCGACGGCACCGTCAAAGGGCTGAGCGAGGCGGACAAGCGCTTCCTCTGCGAGGTCCGCGGCTACGACCACCCGTACGACTCGGGCCTGCAGGGGTGGAACGAGGTTTCCGACCAGGCCGTCCTGGATCAGGGGCGCCACCTGTGCGCGCTGGCGACCCGGCACGGAGGCGACATCGGTGCGCGGGCCGTCCAAGAGGCCCCGCAGGCGTCCCTGGCGATCGCGCTGCCGAGCCTGTGCCCGGTGGTGGCCCGCGCGCAGCAGGCGGAGGCCGACCGGCGGCAGGCGGAGTCGGACGCGTACGTCGCCCGGAAGGAGCGGGCCTGCGCGGCGCATCCGCGGCACCGGCCGAAGACCAGGCCCGTACGGCAGCGCCGGGCCACGCTGTGGACGGAGTTCTCGACCATCGAAGGCTGGGAGGACGGCTACGAGGGCAATCCCCCCGAGCTGGTGAAGAACCTGGTGGGAAGCGGCCGGGGCGTGCTGGCGATCTGGGCCGCCGACGAGGGCGGGCACGCGTGTGTGACCGTCGAGTCCTACAGCCGGCGCCCGCCGCTGGAGACCAGAGGCTGGGAGGAGGTGGTCGAGGTGGGGTACGAGAGCCCGGCCGGGTCCCTGCATCTGTTCGACGGCCACGGCGGCAGAGTGGATGGGCTCACCACACGCGGCCCGGGTTCCTACCGGGTCAGGGTCCACCGGCGAGGGCGCGCGCTCGTGACCCAGGTGCCCGATCCCCCGGACGGCGCCGTCGAACTCCTGGTCATGGTGTTCCCCGGCACGGCGAAGAAGCCGGTCGTCCACAAATGACCGAAGGCCGCGCTCCTTGCAAGGAGCGCGGCCTGTGGGACAGGTGCGAGGGTTACTTCTTGCCCTGGTTGGCGACGGCCTCGATGGCGGCCTTGGCGGCCTCGGGGTCGAGGTACTCGCCCTTGCCGACCGGCCGGAAGTCGGCGTCCAGCTCGTAGCGCAGCGGGATGCCGGTGGGGATGTTCAGGCCCGCGATGTCCGCGTCGCTGATGCCCTCCAGGTGCTTGACCAGCGCGCGCAGGGAGTTGCCGTGCGCCACCACCAGCACGTCGCGACCGGCCGCCAGGTCGGGGACGATCTCGTCGTACCAGTACGGGAGCATGCGCCCGACGACGTCCTTGAGGCACTCCGTACGCGGCACCAGCTCCGAGGGGAGCAGGGAGTAGCGGCCGTCGCCGAGCTGGGAGTACTCGTCGTCGTCCGCGATCGGCGGCGGCGGCACGTCGTAGGACCGGCGCCACAGCATGAACTGCTCGTCGCCGAACTCGGCGCGGGTCTGGGCCTTGTCCTTGCCCTGGAGGGCGCCGTAGTGGCGCTCGTTCAGCCGCCAGGAGCGCTTGACCGGGAGCCAGAGCAGGTCGGCCGCCTCAAGCGCGATGTTGGCGGTCTTGATGGCCCGGGTGAGCACCGAGGTGTGCACCACGTCGGGCCTGATGCCGGCCTCCAGGAGCAGCTGCCCGCCGCGCCGCGCCTCCTCCTCGCCGGTCGGCGAGAGTGTGACGTCCACCCAGCCGGTGAACAGGCCTTTGACATTCCATTCGCTCTCGCCGTGCCGCAGCAGCACCAAAGTCGCCATGCGGCCAATCCTATCGGCGTGCGGCGGACGTCCCGTTGGTCAGGACTCGACCACCCGGGCGAAGGCCCGGAGGTTGGCCAGCGACTCGCCGCGCTTGACCCGCCACTCCCACTCGCGCCTGATGGACGTCGCGAAGCCCAGCTCAAGGGCCCGGTCGAACGACTCGTCCGAGTAGGTGAGGACGCAGCCGAGGATCCGGTCGATCTCCTCCTCGGTCACCGCGTCCAGCGGCAGCCGGCCGACCAGGTGCACGTCGCCCGTGGCGTCGACGGCGAAGTGGACGCCGTACATCGAGCCGTTCTTGTGAAGCAGCCAGCGGTAGAACTCGGCGTGGTTCTCGTCGGGCTGCCGGCAGAAGAACGCCTCGATGTTGAGCGCCTGGTCGCCGACGACGAGCCAGGTCAGCGTGGCGAGCTTGTGCTGGCCCGGCAGCCTGACCAGGAACGCGCCCGGCTTCGGCCGCTCGTAGGACAGCTCGGCGGACTCCAGCGCCGACGCGATGACGGCTTCCAGATCCGGTCTCATGCCCCCACCCTACGAGTTGACCGCGATGGGAGTCCGGTGGAGCTGGGCCATGGCGCCGGCGTACACGTCGGCCAGCCGGGCGGCGGTCGCCGACCAGCCGAAACCCGTGGCGTGCTGCACGGCGCCCGCGGCCAGATCGGCGAGCCGGTCCGGGTGCCCGGCCAGCAGGGCGAGCTCGCGCGCCCAGTCGTGCGGGTCGTGGCCCGCGACCAGGACGCCGGACACGCCGTCCTTGACGGCCGTGCGCAGGCCGCCGACCGCCGCCGCGACGACCGGGGTGCCGCACGCCTGCGACTCCAGCGCGACCAGGCCGAACGACTCGTTGTACGAGGGCACCACGGTCAGGTCCGCGGCACGGTACCAGTCGGCCAGTTCCTGCTGCGGCGCGGGCGGCGCGAGCCGTACGACGTCGCAGATGCCCAGCTCGGCGGCGAGGTCGCTGAGCAGGGAGGGATGAGCGAGGCCGTTGCCGCTGGGCCCGCCGACGCAGGCCACGACGAGCCGAGACCGCAGCGAGGGGTCCTCCACGAGCATCCGGGCGGCGGCCTTGAGCAGCACGTCCGGAGCCTTGAGCGGCTGGATGCGGCCCACGAACAGCAGCACATGGGCGTCCTGCGGCAGGCCGAGGCGGTGGCGCGCGGCGCCCTTGGACGCGGGCTGGAAGACGGCGAGATTGACGCCGGGGTTGACCACCGCCACCCGTTCGCGCGGCGCGCCGTACAGGCTGATCAGCTCCTCGGCCTCGGCGGCGGTGTTGGCGACCAGGCGGTCGGCGACCTCCACGACCTGCTCCTCGCCGAGCACGCGCATCGCCGGCTCGGGCTTGTCGCCCTCGGCGAGCAGCGCGTTCTTGACCTTGGCCATGGTGTGCATGGTGTGCACGAGCGGCACGCCCCAGCGCTCCTTGGCCAGCCAGCCCACCTGGCCCGACAGCCAGTAGTGCGAGTGGATCACGTCGTAGCGCCCGGGGTCGTACATCGCCTCGGTGCGCAGCACGCCGGACAGGAAGCCGCACAGCTGCCCTGGGAGGTCGGCGCGGTCGAGCTCCTCGTACGGCCCGGCGGTGACGTGCCGCACGAGCACGCCCGGGCTCAGCTCGGCGACCGGAGGCAGGTCACGGGCGGTACGCCGGGTGAAGATCTCCACCTCGATGCCCAGCGCCGCGAGGCGTTTGGCGACCTCGAGGATGTAGACGTTCATGCCACCCGCGTCGCCGGTGCCCGGCTGGTCCAGCGGGGACGTGTGCACGCTGATGGTCGCGACGCGGTTGACCCGACGCCGTAACACCGACACCCGAACCACCTCCGAGAGCGTTATAACCACCAAAATCATCACTGGATTCCCCGACATCGGTGAGCACCGGGGGTCCTGAGAGGATGTCGCCTGCCGACCGGGGCAGCGTGGAAGGACGATGGCGGTGACGATGACCAATCGCGCGGCGACCGAGACCGCGGTCAGGACCGCGGTTGTTACCGGCGCGAGCAGCGGCATCGGCGAGGCGACGGCCCGCCGCCTCGCCGCGGAGGGATACAGGGTCGTGGCGGCGGCGCGACGACGGGACCGGCTCGACGCGCTGGCGGCCGAGGTGCCCGGCGTGCGCCCGGTGACGCTGGACGTGACCGACCAGGCGTCGGTGGACGCGCTGGCCGCCTCGCTGGAGCGCTGCGACGTCCTGGTGAACAACGCGGGCGGCGCGTTCGGGCTGGAGCCGGTGGCCGAGGGCCGGGTGGACGACTGGCAGCGGATGTACGACGTGAACGTGCTCGGGTCGCTGCGCATGACCAGGGCCCTGCTGCCGAAGCTCATCGCGTCGGGGGACGGCGTCCTGGTGATGCTCACCTCGACGGCCGGGCTTGCGTCGTACGAGGGGGGCGGCGGCTACTGCGCGGCCAAGCACGCCCAGACCTCGATGACCGAGACCCTCCGCCTGGAGCTGTGCGGCGATCCGGTGCGGGTCGTCGAGATCGCGCCGGGCATGGTGATGACCGAGGAGTTCGCCGTGACGCGCTTCCGCGGCGACGCCGAGCGCGCCGCCAAGGTGTACGAGGGCGTCCCCGACCCGCTGAGCGCGGACGACGTCGCCGACGTGATCGCCTTCGCCGTGACCCGCCCGTCGCACGTGAACATCGACAGGCTGGTCGTCCGGCCGCGCGCGCAGGCCGCCCAGCACAAGGTGCACCGGGTCTCCGCAGGGGCATGAGGCCGACCAGGCCGGTCGGGACGGTCACGCGCGGCACCACCGGGCACAACCGGCTGCGCCGCTGCGACCGCTGGATCGCCGCCGTGTACGGCCCGCTGCTGCGCTCGGCTCGGGCGGGGGCGGCGCCGCTGGTGGTGGACCTCGGCTACGGCGCGTCCCACACCACGACGACCGAGCTGTTCACGCGGCTGCGCCGGGTCTGCCCCACGGTCGAGGTGGTGGGCGTGGAGATCGCCCCCGAGCGGGTCGCGGCGGCCAAGCCGTACGAGCGGGAGGGGCTGTCGTTCGTCAGGGGCGGCTTCGAACTGCCGGTCCCCCGGCCGCCGATGATCGTGCGCGCGTTCAACGTGCTGCGGCAGTACGGCGAGGCCGAGGCGTGGGAGCACTGGGACCGGCTGCGGGCCGGTCTGCATGCCTCGGGCGTGCTCGTGGAGGGCACCTGCTCGGAGGTCGGCCACCGGGCGACCTGGGTGGCGCTCGGCGCCGAGGGACCGCGCACGCTCACCTTCGCGGCCCGGTTCACCGGCTTCGAACGCCCTTCCGACCTGGCCGAGCGCCTGCCCAAGACGCTGATCCACCGCAACGTCCCGGGCGAACGCGTCCACGCGTTCCTGACGGACTGGGACCGCGCCTGGGCGACCTGCGCCTCCTTCGGCGCGTACGGCACCCGGCAGCGGTGGATCAGGGCGGCCGAGCTGCTGGCGCGGGACTGGCCGGTGGAGGCGGCCCCGCCGACCGGCGGCCCCGGCCGCTGGCGGCTCGGCGAACTGACCCTGCCCTGGAGCAGCGTCTCCCCCCGCGATCGATGAATCCGGCGGTTGATAACGTCCCGCCCATGCGTTTCGTCCTCGACCCGGAGATGACCCCCGAGCTCTTCGAGGAGCTCCTGAGCTGCTGGGCGGAGGTGACCAACGCGGGCGGCGCGGTGGGTTTCGTACCTCCCGTGACGCCGGACGACGTCAGGCCGACGGCGGACAAGGCGTTCGCCCGCACGCGCGCGGCCGCCGGGCCGGGGGCCTCCGACAACCTCCTCGTCGGGTTCGGTGACGACGGCGCCGCGGGCGCCTGGCTCATCCTGGGCGACAACGGCTCGGGCCTGCGGGCGCACTGGCGCTGGCTGCTGCGGGTCATGGTCCACCCCAAGCACCAGGGCAAGGGGTACGGCAGGGCGCTGCTGCTCGCCGCCGACGACGCCGCCAGGTCGCTCGGCCTTGAGGCGTTGCAGCTCACCTGCCGCGGCGGCACCGGGGTCGACCGTTTCTACGCGAGCGTGGGCTACCGGGAGGTCGGCCGGGTGCCCCGCTCGATCCGGGTGGCCCCCGGCGACGACCGCGACGAGATCTACATGCTCAAGTGGCTCTGAAAGTTTTGGCCTAATGCTTATCCGATGTCCCGTAGGGCCGATTCGAACACCGCATAGGCTGCGGTACTGAACAGTACGAAGCGCACCTCTTCCACGACGGCCGGGGCGGCCTGCCGTACCGCGGTGATCGCGATGCGGGCGGCGTCCTCGACCGGCCACCGGTAGATCCCCGTGGAGATCGCGGGGAACGCCACCGTGCCGGCGCCGAGCGCGTCGGCGACGACGAGCGACTCCCGATAGCAGGAGGCGAGCAGATGGGATCGGTCCTCGCTCCGCGAGTACACGGGCCCGACCGTGTGGATCACCCATCGCGCGGGCAGACGCCCGGCGGTGGTCGCGACCGCCTGCCCGGTCGGCAGTCCCCTGCCGTACCGGGAGGCGCGCAGCGCCCGGCACTCCTCCAGGATCTCGGGGCCGCCGCGCCGGTGGATGGCGCCGTCCACCCCTCCGCCGCCCATCAGGGACGAGTTGGCCGCGTTGACGATCGCGTCCACCCGCTGCTCGGTGATGTCTCCTTCGACCAGAACGATTTTCATGCGTCCCACCTCTCTACGGGACGTAGTACTACCCCGGGTAGGCTGAATGACGTGAAGGGACTGGGAGAGCTCGAACGCAGCATCATGGACATCCTCTGGGCGGAGAACACCCCGCTGACCGCCCGCGAGGTGGGACGCCTCATCGAGGACCGCGATCTCGCGCCGACGACCGTGATGACCGTGCTCGACCGGCTGGCCCGCAAGGGCTTCCTCACCCGCACCCGCGACGGCCGCGCCTGGCGCTACCAGCCCGCCGCGAGCCGTGACGCGTACGTCGCCGAGCTGATGCTCGAAGCCCTGGACATGACCGGCGACCGCGACGCGGCGCTGACCCGCTTCGCCCGCGCCGTCTCCGGCTCGGAGGCCGAGATCCTGCTGAAAGCCCTCACGGAGCTGGAGGAAGAGTGATCGCGGCGGCGGTCTTAGCGGCGCTCGCGACGATCTGCGCGGTGGCCGCGTGGCGGCTGACGTTCGCGCGCTGGACCTGGCGCGCCCCGCGGACGGCGATCCTGCTGTGGCAGTCGCTCGGGCTGACCTGGGGGCTCGCCTCCACCGGCGCCCTGCTCGCCTTCGCGCTCGACCCCTACCGCAAGGGCGTCGTCCACGGGCTCGCGGAGTTCCTGCTGAGCGTGGAGTTCGGCGTGCGCCAGCCGTACGACTACCTCCGGCTGGCCGCGCTGGTCGCCGGCCTGTCGCTGCTCGCGGTGCTGGTGGCCCTGCCCCTCGCGGCCGGGGCGCAGACGCTGCGTGCCCGCCGCCGGCACCGGCTCCTGCTCGCGCTGGTCGCCAGGGACGAGCCGGCCGTGCCCGGCGTGCGGGTGGTCGACTTCCCCGGGGCCGCCGCCTACTGCCTGCCCGGGCTCAAGTCGCAGGTCGTCATCAGCGACGGGACGCTGCACCTGCTGTCGTCCGCGGAGCTCGAGGCCGTGCTCGCGCACGAGGCCGCCCACGTGCGCGAGCGCCACGACCTGGTGCTTTTGCCGTTCGCCGCGCTCCGCCGCGCCCTGCCGTGGTCGAAGCTGGTCCGCGACGCGCAGGCGTCGGTCGAGCTGCTGGTCGAGATGGCCGCCGACGACCGCGCCCGGCAGCGGTGCTGCCCGCGCAGGCTGGCCACCGCTCTGCTGCGCTTCGGCACGTCGGCCGCGCTGCCCACGCCTCAGGGCGCGCTCGGCGTGTCCGCGCCGTCCAGCGTGATGGCCCGGGTCGACCGGCTCGTACGGCCCGAGGTCGCGCTTCCGGCCGCCCACCGCTTCCTGATCCTGGCCGGATCGGTGGTGCTCGCCACCAGCGCCCCGCTGCTATGGCTGCTTCCTGGCTGAACCGTTTCCTTGCCGAACCATGGGTGCTAGCTGGAATTATCCGTCGAGTTTGCAATTGCAAGCAGGGCGAGGCAGACTGGGGGTATGGAACTGCCCAAGGTCGCCTCGCTCGGTGAGTACATCCGCCAGCAGCGGCAGCAGGCGAAGATCTCGCTTCGTCAGCTCGCCGCGCAGGCCGGTGTGTCCAACCCTTACCTGAGCCAGGTGGAACGGGGCCTGCGCAAGCCGAGCGCGGAGATCCTGAACCAGATCGCGAAGGGTCTGCACATCTCCGCCCAGGCGCTCTACGTCCAGGCCGGTCTCATCGAGGACCGCGAGCCGCACAGTGACGTGCTGGCCGCTATCCGGGCCGACGTCACACTCACCGGTCGGCAACGCCAGGTGCTGATCGACATCTACGAGTCGTTCCGCAAGGAGAACCGGGCCGACACCGCCCAGCCGCCGCAATCGGCTGAGCATCTCGGGGACGGCCCGGTTCTCCCGCGCGACGGCATTACACCGGATTCGAAGGAAGGATAGCTCATGACCATCGCGACCCAGGCCAAGAAGATCACGGAGTCCAAGCCGTTCTACGCGCTCACCGGCGCCGGCGACTACGCCGTGGAGAAGGCCCGCGCCTACGCCTCGACCATGCAGGACAAGGCGGAGGTCGTCGCGCGCGAGCTGCCGGAGAAGGCGAAGGGATACGCCGACGCCGCCGCCGCCCGCTTCAACCGGCTGTACGACGACCTGGCCACCCGTGGCCGCAAGGTCGTCAGCCGGGTGAGCGGCGAGGCCGCGCTGGAGCTGACGGAGGTCTCGGAGACCGCCGAGCCGGCGATCGCCGCCGAGACCACCGCCAAGCGGACCGGCCGCGCCCGCGCCACCACCGCGTCCCGGGGCTGATCTCCAGCCCGCGCGAGGACACCGCGGCGGCCCGCCTTCCCTTCAGGGGAGGCGGGCCGCCGCGTTTCCAGCCGGCCCAGGGTGGGGAGCGAGCATCCTCACGCGCCTGGCACGAGGGGGATGCCGCCGCCGAGTCTGACCCGGAGGGGGATCGGGCGGCCGAACTTCATCTTCTTGATGGGGAAATCCCGCACGGTCCAGGTGATGCTTGCCGTGAGGTCGCCCGCCTGCAGGTATTTCAGGCGGCCATCGACGACACGGGCTTCGAGGGACGCGACCACGAACTCCAGCTTGATGCCGAAGTCGACCCGGAAGACCTGCTTCCCCTCCACGAGGACCGCCACCCACGGCGAGTGCTCGGAGGTGATCGTGTGCTCGTACAGACTGACCGGTTCCCACCCGGCCCCGGGCTTCATCGTCCTGTGGCCCGCGTCGACCAGCGCGCGGTACTTGGTCCAGCCGCTGAGCAGGACCACTCCGAGATCCAGCTCGCTCAGCAGGCTGCCCCCGGCGTCGGCGACTCCCCTGATGACATGTCTCATGAATCCGGCGTCGCCCGGGCGGAAACGGTCACCGACTTCCTCAAGCATGCGCCGGTCCTTGAGCACCCTGCCCAGTTCCTCCACGGCGTGGTCTGGGTCGGCGAATATCAACAGGTCGGCCGTGCTCGGCTCGGTTTCAATGGACATCGTCACCGCGGAGCCTCCCTGAGTTCCTGGTGGCCGGGGTCGGGATGGGACTCGACCCAGAAGTCCGGCCAGGCCGCCTGGGCTGCCCGTGCCGTCGGGCGGATCAGCACCCGCGGCGCGGGGTCGGAATGGGGGACGCAGAGGACCGACAGAGATCCCGGGTGATGCTCGGGAGACGGGTCGGCCGCGGGGCGCCGCCCGGGAGACGGGTCGGGCGCGGGGCGCCGCCCGGGAGACGGGTCGGGCGCGGGGCGCCGCCCCCTCGCCCACCACACGATGAGCGCGATCAGCAGGGCGACGACGACCGCTCCCGCCGCCGTCAGGTCCGGCTCTTCGTCGCCGGACGCCGCGGCGTCGCCCTTCGCCTCTCGCGCGAGCCGTACGGTCACCGTCGTCTTCGTGGCGACCCTGCTTCCCCCGGCGGGGGTTTGACCGACGACCGTTCCCGAATGTGGGGAGTCCGGATCCAGCCGCAGGCGCAGGCCGGCGGCCGCGAGCCTCTTACGCGCGTGCGCGAGGTCCAGACCCTCAACCGTCGGCACAGTCACCGTGGCCGGTGGTTTCGACGGGACGACCGAAGGTGACGAGACGACCCGAGCCGACGGGCTCGCCGGTGCCACCACCTCGACGTCCGCGCGGGTGTCGTAGGCGATGAGCTCACCCACGCCCGGGTTCTGTGTCACGACCTTCCACTCGGATCCCGCCCCCTCCGGCCGGAAGCGGATCCCCACCCTGCGCGAGGCGAGCGTGTCGGTGGCCTCGCGCAGGGTGGAGCCACGCAGGTCGGGCATCAGGGTGCCCAGCTCCAGCGTGACCACGCCCCAGCCGCAACTGTTCACCCGGGCGTCGATGACGTAGGACTCCCACGACTGGGGGATGTCGCTGGGCATCAGATAGATCTGCGTGTCCTGGCGCTGCAGGTTGATCCGTTTCAGCGCCTCCGGGAGCGGTAGCCCGGCCACCGCCGGCGCCGCGCAGTCGCCATCGGTGCCTCCGCCGCTACCGTCACCGGTGCCTCCGCCGCTACCGTCACGGGTGACTCCGCCGGTAGTGGTATCGGGCGACGGGTTGATGGGGTTGATGGGCTCCATGGGAGTGGTGGAACCGAGGAACGCGGCCATCGACACAATGAGAATCGCGAAGGTACGAATCATCGCCCACCCCTAGATCCGAATTAATGTTAACCGGGCATCCTCGGAATCTGAATGGGAATTCCGCGAATGCACATCGCGTCCCGATAAAGATCGGTTCACTCGTCCCGGCCGGAGTGATGGATCTCCGACCTTGGCGTTCGCCGTCGCCCGGAACGCTGGGCCTGGCGCCACCTCCGGCCGCCTGCGCGTTCGCCTTCTCTCTGGATTCGTTCTCCGCCCCTTCGCGAAATCGCAGCCCCAGTTGGGCCTGCCGGGGAAATGTTCGGAAGATGACCGCGAGCCGGTGCCGCGTGCCACCGCGAGGCGGGGCTGAGCGGGCCGCCGCCGTTCACGGGCCGGCCTCGTGGATCGACGGCGCCCCCGGCATGGCGCGGCGCCTGGGGAAGTTCGCGGAGATCGAGCTTCGGCGCCCGCGCCACGTGTCGGCGCCGCCCACTAGTCTGGGGGCGTCAGCGACTGTGACCGTGTGGGAGAGTCCATGTTCGGGCTGTACAACATCCTCGACATCGTCTTCTGGCTGCTTTCCGTCGGGGCCTTCGTGTTGTCCGGCTGGGCGCTGGTGCATGCCCTGCGCATCCCCGCACGCGCCTTCCCCGCGGCCGGCAAGCAGACCAAGCGGCTCTGGCTGATCATCCTCGGCCTCGCGACGCTGTTCACCTTCGCCGCCGCGATCAACTACCTGGGCATGGGCATGGGGCTGCCGAACATCTTCACGATCGCCGCCGTCATCGCGGCGGGCATCTACCTCGCCGACGTGAAGCCCGCGGTCAACGACTACCGGGGCGGCGGCAACCAGGGGCCGTACGGGCCGTGGTGAAAGGCCGCTTGAGGGAGCCGGGTCAGAGCCAGTCGCGGGCCCGGAACACTCGGTAGAGCGCCGCCGAGGCGACGACGATCAGCACCGTGGACATCCAGAAGCCCGCCGCGTGCCCGAAGCCGGGGAACGGGATGTTCTGGCCGTAGAAGCCGGTGATCAGGGTGGGCACCGCGATGATCGCGGCCCAGCTCGTCACCCGCTTCATGATGAGGTTCATCCGGTTGCCCTGAATGGTCAGGTGCGTCTCGCGGATGTTGCTGACCAGGTCACGCAGCGACTCCGTCCACTCCGTGGCCCGCAGCACCTGGTCGTACACGTCCTGGAAGTACGGCGTCATCTCGCCGTCGCCGCTCAGGCCGTTGCGGCGCAGGAGCGTGTTCACGGCCTCCCGCATGGGCATCACGATCCGCCGCAGCGTGACCAGGCTCTTGCGCAACTCGAACGTGCGCCGCTGGTCCTCCGGGCCGACCGGCCGGTCGCCGAACACCGTCCCCTCCAGGTCCTCGACCTGCTCGTCCATGGCCTCCACGGTCTCGAAGTGGCTGTCCACCACGTAGTCGAGCAGGCCATGCAGCAGGAAAGCGACACCGTGCCGGGCCAGGGCCGCCTCCTCGTCCCAGCGCCGGACCACCTCCTCGATCGAGAAGTCGTCCGACTGGCGTACGGTGACCAGCGCGTTCTTGGTGATGAAGGCGGCGGCGGGGGCGATCCGCACCCGGCCGGACTCGGTGTCGAAAGCCGCCGCGTAGACGCTGAGGAACATGTGGCTGTCGTAGACGTCGAGCTTGGGCCGCTGCCGGTGCTGCAGCGCGTCCTCCACGGCCAGGGCGTGCAGTCCCAGCTCCTCGCTGATGGCGTGCAGGTCCTCCTCGGTGGGGGCGCACATGTCGAACCACACCACCGCCGACGCGTCCTTGACGTGCTCGGAGACGTCGTCGACCGGAAAGCCCTCCGCCTCCAGGGTTCCGTTCCGGTACAACCGGGTGTGTCCCATGGACGGTCACCCTACCCATCCGGCGAACCCCGCCGAAGGGGGCGCCCTCCCGGGTAGGAGGACGCCCCCGTCCCGCGGAGCACCCGCGACCGGCAGTGCCGCCGCGTCAGCCCTTGTTGAGCTGCTGGAAGCGGATCATGTTGCCCGCCGGGTCGCGGAAGGCGCAGTCGCGGACGCCGTACGGCTGGTCGACCGGCTCCTGCAGGACCTCGGCGCCGGACTCGCGGATCTTCTGGAAGGTGGCGTCGCAGTCCGGGGTGGCGAAGACGACGGCACGCAGCCTGCCCTTCGCGAGCAGGTCGCTCAGCGCCGCGCGGTCCTCCGGCGAGGCGGTCGGGTCGGCGTTGACGGTCTCGAGGACGATGTTGACGTCCGGCTGCGACGCCGGGCCCATGGTCAGCCAGCGGGCGCCCTCGTATCCGACGTCGTTGCGCAGTTCGAGGCCGAGCACGTCCCGGTAGAAGGCGAGCGCCGCGTCGCCGTCGTCGACCGTGATGTAGCAGTAGTGAAGAGTGAGTTCCATGCCGACGACGCTACGGCCTGCGGTGTTACCCACGCTTCTTCATTCCTGACCGGTCCGGCGGCCCCCCTCCGATCACCGCTTGAAACAACGGGACCGATAGGGTTGCGGCTCATGGTGGATCTCGCGCGCCGGCTCGGACTGGCGGCACTGCTCGCCGTCCTCGCCGCCTCCCCCGCGCACGCCGTCACTTCCTCCGGGCCCTTGGCCAAGGACGAGGTGACGATGGAGCTCCGCGAGAACGGCGTGCTCCACGTGAAGGAGACGGTCGCCCCCGCCGGCGAGACGGTGCGGCGCACGCCGCTCACCCGGACCCGCTACGACGACGGCCACGACCGCGTCTACCGCATCTCCAACGTCAAGGGCGGCTCGTACGACGGGAAGACCCTGACGTTCAAGGGCACGGTGGAGTACGACGTGACCGGCGCCGTGACACCCATGGCATCGGGCGAGGAACTGCGCTGGTTCGCGGTGTCCGGCCCGGTGCAGGACGCGGTCGTCACCGTGACCGGCCCGGGCCGGGTGCAGAACCTGTCCTGCTTCGCGGGCGAGCTGAGCGCGGCCATCGCCTGCACCAGCGCCTCCGTAGAGGAGACCGGCGCCACCTCCACCTTCGAACAGCAGGGCCTCGGGGAGGGCCAGACGCTCACGGTCGTCGTCGGCTACCCGAAGGGCGCGACGGGGGCCCGGCCGATCCTGGAGCGCAGGTTCGAGCTGTCCACCGCGTTCACGCTGAACGCGGTGACCGGCGGCTCGCTCGCGGCGCTGCTGGTGCTGCTGCTGGGCGGCGTGGGGCTGCTGTACTGGACGCGGGGCCGTGACGCCCGCGTGGTCGGCAGCGAGTCCGCCCCCGTCAGCGGTCACCGCGACGGGCGCTTCAGCCCGCCGGACGGCGTGCGCCCCGGGCAGATCGGCACGCTGTTCGACGAGCAGGCCGACGTGGTCGACGTGACCGCGACGATCGTGGACCTCGCCGTGCGCAACTACCTGCGGATCGACGAGCAGCCGCGGCAGACCTACGACACCCCTGACTGGTGCCTGGTGAAGCTGCCCGGCGCCCCGGTCGGCGACCTGCTGCCGTACGAGCGTGCCCTCTACGACGCGATCTTCGAGGGCCGCGACAGGGTGCTGCTGTCGGAGCTGCACGGGTCGTTCGCCGCCCGCCTGGCCACGGTGCGCGACGCGTTGTATCAGGACGTCGTGGCGCAGGGCTGGTTCGCCCGGCGGCCCGACTCCACCCGGTCGCGCTGGACGACCCTCGGCCTGGCCGTCGTCGCGCTCGGCGTGGTCGCCACCGTCCTGCTCGCCTGGTTCACGACGTACGGCCTGCTGGGCCTCGCCCTGATCATCGCGGGGGCCGCGCTGGCCTTCGGCGGCCAGTACATGCCGGCCAAGACCGCCAAGGGCGCCGCGGCCCTGGCGCACACGCTCGGGTTCCGGGACTACCTCGCCGGGGCGAGCGTCGACGACGTCCCCACCGGACAGCGCGTGGAGCTGTTCTCCCGCTACCTCCCGTACGCGGTGATCTTCGACAGCGTGGACCGGTGGGCGCGGGTGGTCACCGCGTTCAACGGCAACGGGCGGCAGACCGACCACCTGTACTGGTACCAGGGCCCGGCCGAATGGGACCTGTCCAGGTTCGCCGACTCGATGCGGACGTTCGTCATGACCACCTCCGGGGCGATCTCGACCTCCCGCCAGTTCCGCTCCCTATGAATCCGGGTCGGGGGCGCGGTGACGCCGGTAGTGCCGGGCGACGCGGGCCCGGTTGCCGCACCGCGCCGCCGAGCACCAGCGCCGGCGCGGATGCGCGGGCAGGAACAGCATCACGCAGTCGTCGGCCGCGCACTCCCGCACGGTCGTGACCGCCGGGTCGGTCAGCAGGTCGGCGACCGCCTCGGCGAGCACCGCCGCCAGCCGGTCGCCCGGCGGGCCGTCCCTGTGCGGCGCCGCGGTCACGGCCACGCCGTCCCAGACCAGCGCGCGGATGGCGGGCGCGGCGCGCTGCGCCCTGTTGAGGCCGCGCAGCGCGTCATCGGGCGGCCGCAGGCCCCGGCGCGCCTGATCGATCGCGGCCGCCGCGTGCTGACGCACCTCGTGCACCGCGCTCACCGCCGCGGCGAGGTCGTGGTCCGTCAGCGACGCCTCCCCGCCCTCCGGTAGCGCACCGGCGAGCCGGCCTGCCTGCAGGCCCAGCCACGCCCGCAGCCCCTCGACGCCGGCGATCAGGTCGACCGGGCCGTCCGGTGTGTGCGGCCGGGTGTTGACCAGGTCGAGAGCGAGCGCCTCCCCCGTCAGCGGCGCGAGATCCATCATGGACCTAATGCTATCTCCATCCATTGACGCATTAGGCGGCACCACGTTAGAACTAATGCGTCGACAGCACGAGGAGGCATTAGATATGACGCCGTTCACCGTTCCGCGCACACTCCACCGGCACATCGACGTCGGAGACGTGCGGGTCTTCTACCGCGAGTCGGTGCCGGAGGAGGGCGGCGACGACGCCCCCGTGATGCTGCTGCTCCACGGGTTCCCGTCCGCGTCGCACCAGTTCCGCCGGCTGATCGACGTGCTGGGAGCCCGATATCGGCTGATCGCGCCCGACTACCCCGGCTTCGGGCACACCGAGGCGCCCGCGGGCTTCACCTACGGCTTCGACAACCTCGCCGACGTGATGGAGGGCTTCGTCGAACGGCTCGGGCTGACCCGGTTCGTCATGTACGTCTTCGACTTCGGCGCCCCGGTGGGCTTCCGGCTGGCGGCCCGGCACCCCGAGTGGATCGCCGGTCTCGTCGTGCAGAACGGCAACGCGTACGAGGAGGGCCTGTCGGACGGCGCCCGCGCCTTCATCGCGCTGCGGCCGGACGTCGAGGGCGACGAGGACAAGGTCCGGGCGCTGCTGACGCTGGAGATGACCCGCGGCCAGTACGAGGGCGGCACGGCCGATCCCCGGCTGGTGGCCCCGGACGGATGGACCCTCGACCAGCACTTCCTCGACCTGCCGGGGCGCAAGGAGGCCCAGGTGGCGCTGGCCTTCGACTACCACACCAATGTGGAGCGCTACCCGCTCTGGCAGGCCTGGCTGCGCGAGCACCGGCCGCCGACGCTGATCACGTGGGGCCGCGACGACATGTTCTTCCCCGAGCCCGGGGCCCACGCCTACCTGCGCGACCTGCCCGACGCCGAGCTGCACGTCCTCGACACCGGGCACTTCGCGCTGGAGGACCGGCTCCCCGAAATCGCACCGCTGATCGCCGCGTTCCTCGACCGCGTCTGGAAGTGACCGGCGGCCCGATCAGGCAGCCCGGTCAGGCGGGACGGACGCGGACCTCGCCGACCGGGACCCCGCCGCCGAACAGCGGGGCGGTGGCGAGCCCGGCCAGCTCCGGGGCGTCGATCCCGGCGGCGCGCAGGGCCGCGACGGTGACCGGCACGCGGGCCCTGCCGCCGCCGTCCACGATCTTCACGGCGCCGGCCCGGCCCTCGGCGTCGGCGAAGGCGTCGAACGCCTCCGCGCCCGACTTCACCAGCAGCCCGGGAACGGCCCGCATCAGCAGGTTCTCGGCCCGGGTGGTGCCGCTCGTCCACTCGGGGTGCGCGCGCATCGCGTCGGCGACGCGCCGCTCCGGCGAGCCGGCCGGGGCGAGCGTGAGGGTGCGGAAGGCGCGCGCCACCCCCGCCATCGAGACGAACAACAGCGGCGCGCCGCAGCCGTCCACGCCGGTCGCCGCGACCCGCTCACCGGTGATCTCCTCCACCGTCGCCCGGATGGCCCGCTGCAGCGGGTGGCCGGGATTGCGGTAGTCGTCGACCGGCCAGCCGTTGACCACGCAGGTCGCGAGCATCGCCGCGTGCTTGCCCGAGCAGTTCATCAAGATCCGGCGGGCGTCGCCGTGCTCCCGCAGCACCCGGCGGCGCGCCTCCTCGTCGAGGGGCAGGTCCTCCGGGCAGCGCAGGAAGGTCTCGTCCAGCCCCGCGCCCGCCAGGATCTTCCGTACGCCGTCGATGTGGAAGGGCTCGCCGCTGTGGCTCGCGGCGGCGAGCGCGAGCAGCTCGTTCTCGAGCGGCAGCCCCGCCCGCACCATCGCGAGCGCCTGCAGGGGCTTCATGGCCGAACGCGGCGACGTCAGGCTCGCCGTGTCGCCGCATACCATGACCGGGGCGCCGTCCGCCCCGATCACGTGCACGCGTGCCCGGTGCACCGACTCGACGAACCCCGACCGGACCACCTCGACGAGCATCTCCGACATGACGGGCAGTCTACGAAGCCCCCGGACGTGGCAGAATTCGGGGCCATGCGTGCGGTCGTACAGCGGGTCAGCTCCGCGTCCGTTGTGGTGGAGGGTCAGGTCGTCGGCGCCGTCGACGAACCCGGTCTGCTCGTGCTCGTGGGCGTCACCCACACCGACGGGCGCGCCGAGGCGGCCAGGCTCGCCGCCAAGCTGTGGGGGCTGCGCATCCTGCACGGCGAGAAGTCGTGCTCCGACATCGGCGCGCCGCTACTGGTGATCAGCCAGTTCACGCTGTACGGCGACGCGCGCAGGGGCCGCAGGCCCACCTGGCAGGCCGCCGCGCCCGGCCCGGTGGCCGAGCCCCTGGTGGAGGCCGTGGTGGCCGAGCTCCGGGCGCTCGGCGCGCGGGTGGAGACGGGCGTCTTCGGCGCCGACATGAAGGTCACCCTCACCAACGACGGCCCGATCACCCTCGTCCTGGACGTCTGACCGTCACGGTCTCCCCCGGCCTGCCATCATGATCGCATGCGGGAGGCGTGGAGCGCGTGGGGACATGTCGTCATCGCGACCGTCTGCGCCGTTCCCGTGGCCGCTCTCGCCGTCCTGCTCCTCACCCGCCGCCGCGCCCGCCGGGGACATCCCGCTCCCCTCCGTACGGCCGTCGCCGACGTGGTCATGGTGGCCGGGACCGCACCCTGGATCTGGATGATCCTCACGCCGGGGACGGAGGAGGGCGTGCACGTCGTCCCCCTGGTCGACCTGGCGGGCCAGATCACGCGGTCGTCTCCGGGAGCGGCGGTCGTGCAGATCGGCGGCAACCTCCTGGTCTTCGCCGCGCTCGGCGCGATGCTCCCGGTCCGCTCCGCGCGCTTCGCCTCGCCTGCGGCGGTGGCCGTCGTCGCGGCCACCGCCTCGCTCGGCGTCGAACTCCTCCAGTACGGCCTGCGGCTCGGGCGGGTGAGCTCCGTGGACGACGTGATCCTCAACGCGGCGGGCGCCGTGCTCGCGGCGCTCTGCACCCGGCGGTGGTGGGCCCGCCGTTAGACGGGTGCCGTGCTCGCGGCGCTCCGCACCCGGCGGTGGTGGGCCCGCCGTTAGACGGGCGCCTTGGACACCGGCCGGAAACCCTCTAGTGGGTGTCCACGAACCTTGGCCGGGTCGGTCACTGCGCCGGAAGGGATCCGGCCCTCTCGAAGCCCGCTTCGCGGGGCTTTCGCTGCGGTCCTCGCTCCCTTCCGCTCCGCTCCCTCCACGCCGGTGAACGTTGGTGGACAGCGCACTAGCGGATGCGGCGGCGGAGGGCGGGGTCGATCTTCACGTTGCGTCCGGCGTCCGGCGGCACCACGACCTCCTGGCTCGCCGCCACACCGCCGGCCAGCAGGCCGATGTCCACCGGCACCGTGCGCTTCACGACCGCGAGGGCGATCGGGCCCAGCTCGTGGTGGCGGGCCGACGAGCCCACGAAACCGATCTGCCCAGGCTCGGCGGAGCCTTCCACTGCGGCCTCCGGCTCGGCCTCGACCGGCGTGCCGACGCCGAGGGTCACCGGGGCGCCGTGCGGAGGCAGCTCGTCCACGCTTCCGTCGAGGTGCAGGAAGACCAGGCGGCGGGGCGGGTGACCGAGGTTGTGGACACGGGCGACCGTCTCCTGCCCCCGGTAGCATCCCTTGGTCAGGTGGACGGCCACGCCGATCCAGCCGACCTCGTGGGGGATCGTCTTGTGGTCGGTCTCGAACCCGAGCCGGGGCACGTGCGCGGCGATGCGCAGCGCCTCGTAGGCCCACAGACCGGCGGGACGCAGGCCCAGCTCGGCCGGGAGGCCGCCCAGCCGCTCGCGCGGCACGAGCAGGTCGCCGCCCATTGGAACGGCCCCTTCCACAGCCGCACCCGCCGCACCGGCCGGGTCGGCCCCTTCCGGGGCTGCGTCGGCGCTCGGGGCAGGAGGGGGCGGGGCGAGCGAGACCAGCGCGTAGTCCGAGGTGACGTCGGCGACCTCGACACGCAGCATGAACCGCATCTTCTCCAGGAAGGAGACCAGCTCGGCCGAGGTGCCCGGCTCCACGTGGGCCCACACGGCCTCGCCGTCGTCCACGAGCGTGAGGTGGTGCTCGACGCGGCCCTGCAGGTCGAGCAGCAGCGCCTGGGTGGGCGTGCCCGGCTGGAGCGTGTCGAGCTTCTGTGAGCTGAGGCTGTTGAGCCAGCTCAGCCGGTCGGGCCCGGTGATCCGCACGACCTCGTGATTGCTCCGGTCGACCAGCGCCCGCCCGCCGGCCAGCGCGCGCTGCTCGGCGTAGGGATCGCCGTAGTGGGCCGCGACCGTCTCGTCCGGCGCCTGCGCGGCCACCGCGCCGGGTGTGTCAAGCAAAGGGCTCCGCATGCGTTCAACATAATCCAGCGAGCGATCCCGGCTGTTCACGTTCACGCCTGGAAGAAACCGCTTCACGTTTCGCGGTTGTAGCGTTACTTTCCGTTATGCGATGACGGGATGCGACGCACCCGGCGCGCCCGGGAACAGCTCATGATCTTTCATGTCGGCATTTGCGGCAATTGCCGAAGACGGTGAGATGGCGGACGTCGGTCGCGAAGCCCAGCTCCGCGTCGAGCGTGGAGACGAGGCCGTCCACCATCTCCGGGGCCACCTCCGTCACCTCGCCGCAGCCCCGGCAGACCAGGTGGACATGGTCGGCCTCGGAGGCGAGGTGATAGGTGGGAGCGCCGTGACCGAGATGGGTGTGCGTCACCAGCCCGAGCTCCTCCAAGAGCTCAAGGGTCCGGTAGACCGTCGAGATGTTGACCCCCCTGGCCGTCTGCTGCACGCGGGAGCAGATGTCCTCCGGCGTGGCGTGTCCCAGCTCGGTGACCGCTTCCAGCACGAGCTGGCGCTGGGGGGTGATCCGGTAGCCGCGGGCCCGCAGCTCCTCGTGCCAAGTCTCGGCCATGCCCAGAGTTTAGGCCGTGCCCGGCGGAACATGCCCTCCTACGCGCGGCCCGGGCTCGCGACGGGCAGCCTTCGCCGGGACACTCCCCCGGCCGCCTCCGGCGGCATCTCCCCGGCTGTCACAGGAGGGGCGCGAACTTCGCCGGATTAATCGTTTGCCCGCGCCTGGGCGGCTCGCATAGCGTGAAGGCACGCAGAAGGGAGGTGGTCCAAACAATGGTTGATCATTCTTGGGCTAGCGAGGTGGCTGTCCGCTAGGACTCGTCCATCTGGACCTTCCGTCTGGATGTCGGACGACGTCCTGGCGAATCCTCAACAGACACCGGAACCCCGGGCAGCCGGCGGCCGTGGACGACTTCCGTCCCGGTCATGGTCCAGCCGGCCCGCCTCGTCAGGAGGCGGAGCGCGCCCGGGGTTCTTTCTTTTCCCTTCCGTTCGTCGAAGTTCTATTCGTCGAAGTCGCCGACCCGCTTGAGCTCCGCCGAGGCGTGCGACTGCAGCGGGTGCCCCATCGCCGCCATGTCGTAGGCGTACATGAGGTTGCCGTCGACCAGGCCGTAGAGCCGGTGGCCCGCGTTGTACTCCTTGGCCGTCGTGGTCCGGGCGACCACGTCCGTGCGCAGCTCGATCTTGTGGAAGACGACCTCCCCCACGTAGATCTCGACGATGCCGGTCGGGTGCGCGAGGCAGACCTCGATATGGCGCTCGGGCTGGATCCGCCAGAAACCCGTCTCCGTGGACAGAGGCCGGACCTTGTTGCCCTCGGCGTCGAGCAGCCACGTGCGGCTCTCATAGGTCAGGAACGGCTTCCCGTTGTGCCCGAAGACGATCTCCTGGCCGAAGTTGGCGCTCTCCATGGTGGGATAGCCGATCACCCCGGCCCCCTCCCAGCGGCCCAGGAGGAAGGCGATCGGCTCGAGGTCGGGATGTACGTCCATGGAAACGAGCTTAGAGGCGCGCGAGCGGCCTCTCGCACCACGCGCGGCATGCACGGATTGCCCAACTTGTACGGTACGCGGCGCCGCGCCTGCGACCCCGGCGGACTAGGCTGCCAGCATGGCACGATCACTGGTCATCAAGGTGACGGCGGGGGCGGACGCCCCGGAGCGTTGCAACCAGGCGTTCACGGTCGCGGCGGCCGCGCTGGCGAGCGGTGTCCCGGTCTCGCTGTGGCTGACCGGCGAATCCTCCTGGTTCGCGCTGCCGGGACGGGCCAAGGAGTTCACCCTGTCCGAGGCCGCGCCGCTGGAGGACATGCTCGACGCCGTGCTCGCCGCGGGCAGGGTCACGCTGTGCACCCAGTGCGCCGCCCGCAGGGACATCACCGTGGACGACGTGATCGACGGCGTGCGCATCGCCGGGGCCTCCACGTTCGTCGAGGAGGCCCTGGGCGAGGGCGTGCAGGCGCTGATCTACTGACCGGCCGGCATCTGCTGAGTGGCCAAGACCTGCTGACTGATCAGCTCGGCAGCACCGCGCGCAGGCGTTCGTCGCGCAGCGCCTGATACCAGCTGTCGTCGATCGGGGGCAGCGGCCCGGTCACCCAGCTCAGCAGCAGGTCGGCCAGCGCGGGGTTGCGGGCGAGCGCCGGCCCGTGCAGGTAGGTGCCGATGACCCGTCCGGCGTAGCAGCCCTCGGTGCCGTCGCCGTTGCCGGTGCCGACGAGGGTCCGCGACAGCGGGCGCACGCCGGGGCCGAGCCTGGTCACGCCCATGTGGTTCTCGAACCCGGTCAGCGTGGGCAGCCCCAGGGCGGGGTCCACCTCGGCGGCCAGCTCGCCGACGGCGCGCCGCTCACCCCGCCCCGAGCTGATGTCCAGCAGGCCGACGCCGGGCACCGGCTGTCCTTCCTCGCCGCCGAACACCGTGCCCATGATCTGGTAGCCGGCGCAGACCGCCAGCAGGGCCGCGCCGCGCTGGATCGCTGCGTGCAGGCCGCCGTCGCGGCGCAGCCGCTCGGCTCCGAGGATCTGCGGCCGGTCCTCGCCGCCGCCGATCAGGTAGACGTCGCCCTGCTGCGGCACGGGATCGGATGAGCGCACGTGGAGGGTCCTGGTCGGGATGCCCCGGGCCCGGGCCCGCTGCTCCAGCACCAGGACGTTGCCCTGGTCTCCGTACGTGCTGAGAAGGTCGGGATAGATCCAGACGATGGACAATTCAGACTGCACGGCCGAACTCCGCTCGGATCTGCTGGAACGCGGTGTAGTTGGCGATCACGTCGATCTTGCCGGGCGCGAGGAGGCCCACCGCCTGCTCGAACGAGTCGCAGAGCTGGAAGGGAACCCCGGCCACGGCCAGCCGCAGCGCGAGGTCGAGGCGGCGCTCGCCGGTGACGAGGACGGGCCTGCCGCGCAGGATGCGGTAGTCGACGTCCCACAGCCAGGAGGTGTCGCGGCCGTCCGGACCCTGCGCGTTGACCGACAGGATGATCGGCAGCGCCGGGTCGGCGACGTCGAACGCCTCCAGCCAGCCGGCCGGGTTCTTGGCCAGCAGCAGCCGCAGCGACCGGCCGTCCCGCTCGACGGTCGTGTAACGCCCGGCGACAGAGGTCACCGCACGCAGCCGGGGCAGCGCCCGGCCGGGGTCGAGGCCGAGCGTCGCGGCGACCGCCAGCGCGACGGCGGCGTTCGCCCGGTTGGCCTGGCCGGGAAGCTGGAGGTCCAGGCGCCAGTGCTGACCCCGGGGGTCGGTCACGTACTCCCCGTCGAGCACCCAGCCGGGCTGGGGCCGGCGGAAGGCGCACTCACGGCACGCCCAGTTCGTGTCGGCCATCTGGGCCGGGGTGAGACTCTGACCGCCGTTGCCGAACCCGGCGCGGTCGAGCGGGCCGCCGCACTCCGGGCAGCACCAGGAGTCCTCGCGCCAGCGCTGCCCCGCCGCCACCCAGGTGACCCCGGCCGCGGCGGACGCGGCCCAGGTGACCAGCGGGTCGTCGCAGTTGGCGATCACGTGGACGGGTCGGCCGGCGAGCGCGCGGCGCCACTTCTGGGCCAGCAGCCAGATCTCGGCCGCCCGGTCCATCTGGTCGCGGCTCAGGTTCATGAGGCAGACGATGCCGGCGTTGGTCGTGTCGAGGACCTCGGGAAGGTACTTCTCGTCGACCTCCAGCACGCCGTACGGCGCGTCCTTGTTGGAGGCGAGCGCCGACACGTGCCCGGCGGGCATGTTGGCGCCGAACGCGTTCGTCGCCACGTCGCCGAGCTCCTGCAGCGCCGAGGTGATGAGACGCGTCGTCGTGGTCTTGCCGTTCGTGGCGCTGACCAGGACGAGCTTGCGGTCGGCCGCGAGCTTGCGCAGCAGGTCGGGCTCCAGCATGAGGCCGACCCTGCCGCCGATCACCGAGCCGTCGCCACGCCCGGTGGCCCTGGACAGCGTCGCGGCCGTGCGGCCCAGGGCGCTGGCGAGCTGCGCCCGCAACGGAAGCTGACTCATGCCGCGATCCTAGTCGGCTACGCGGATGTCACGATCCGAAGGACAGCTCCGCTGGGGTGTCGCCGTCGAACGGCAGCACGAACCGGCGCGGCCAGGACAGCACGGTCTCCAGCCAGCCCGCGCTCATCGTCTGAGCCACGTACTTGACCCGCTCGCGCGGCTCGACCCCGATCGCGACCGTCGTCACGTCGCGCTGGATGCCCTCGTGCTCGTCGTCGCCCAGGATGACCCGCCAGGCCAGCGCGCGGTTGCGGTCCACCTCCATCGACAGCGGGTGGTGGCGCAGCGCCTTCGCGCGGTGGCCGAGCAACTCGGTGCGCACGCCGACCGCGACCCCGCCCTCGGCCGGCTCGGATCCGTTGACCCCCTGGTGCGGGTACGGCCGGCCGGCGGGGTCGGTGCCGAACAGCGGATACTCCATCGCCGGGGCCGGGCTGCGCAGGTTGGGCGCGGGATGCCCGAACGGGAACAGCCGGTCCACCTCGTGCAGCCAGCGGACCTGCGGGATCACCCAGGCCGCGCCCGGCCGCTCGCCCGCCCGCATCGGCGGCTCGCTCTCCGCGCCGTCCGCCTGACCCGCCGCGAGCAACCCTGCGGCGACCTCGGCGGCCTTCTCCGTGAGCAGCGCCGGGTCGAACCACGTCCGCAGCGACCAGGCGCGGCGCGCGACCGACCGCTCGACCAGCGTTGCCAGCAGGCACTCGCGCCGTTTCGGCGGCAGCTCCGCCCAGATGTCGGCCAGCACGCGCGGCACGCCCGGCAGCGACCGGTTCGTCACGAACGCCAGGACGACCGTGTCGGTCCAGATCCGCAGCCACGCCCACTCCGGTGCCACCGCGAGCAGGTCGGCCTCGCGCAGCTCGACCAGCGTGCACGCCTTCCCCGTACGGCACTCACGCCCGCAGGCGGCCGAGCGGCGCCCGCAGATCGGCGGCACCGGGCCGAGCGTCTCGCGCTCGCGGTCCTCGCCCAGCGGCACCTGGACACGCAGCGGCCGGTCCATGCCGTCGGCGAACACCGCGGCGAAGCCCGGCTGGAGCGACACCACCTGGCGCGACTGGTCCTCGCTCAGGTTCATCGCCGCGCCGACGAGCGCGCGGTCGTCCTCGGCCGGGAGCCGGTGCACGACCTTGAGCGCGGTGTTCTTCACCACGTCGGAGACGAGCTTGGTGGGGATCTGCTCGGCCACGATGATGCCCTCGCCGTACGCCCGGATCTCGGCGAGCATCCCGGCCAGCAGCTCGACGGCGTGGGTGGAGGCCCGCTGGGAGCCCCGGTCGCGCAGCAGCCGGTGGGCCTCCTCGATGACGATGACGTGCCGCAGGCCGCCGACGCCGTCCTCGGCCCGTGGTTCGGAGCGCGGTTCCGAGCGGGCGCGCATCCGCAGGTGCTCGACGATGCGGATGATGAGCGTGCCCATGAGGAACGCCTTGTCCTCGTCGTTGGCCACGTCCTCGATGGCGAGCACCACGTTGCGCTGGAGCAGACCGCCGATGTCGGCCGGGTGGCCGCCCTCGAAGAACCGGCCCGCGCTGCCGACGCGCAGGCTGCGCAGGCGCAGGCTGATGAAGCCCTCGACGTCGGCCTGGACCTCGTTGCCGTACCCGATCTCCTGGATGACCTCGAGGGCGTGCTGCTGGAGCTGCTCCAGGGTCGGTACGGCCGGCTGCACGGCGGCCCCCGGGATGCCGCCGCCGGTGACGACGTCCCAGCCGTTGGCCTCGTAGACGCGCTGCAGCGCCAGCGACATGATCTGCGGGAACGGCTCCTCGGCGTCGAAGGCCGCCATGAACAGCGCCCTGACCATGTCGATGTGGGCCTGCACGGGATAGCCGGGCTCGGGCGCGAGCGGGTTGACGCTGATCGGCACGTTGTCGGGCGCCGAGGGGTTGATGACGGTCAGCGGGGCCAGGTGCTCGACCCGGCCGGCCATCGCGGCGTACTCCGACTTGGCCGGCTCGATCGCCAGCCACGGGATGCCCGCCTTGGTGAGCTGCTCCAGCAGGTGACGTACGGTCTGCGACTTGCCCGAGCCGGTGGCGCCGGTGACGAAGGCGTGACGGTTCAGCGTGGCCAGCGGCACCCGGAACGTTCCGACGGCGCGGTCCTGCCCGTCGACGATCGCGCCGAGGTCCACGGTCTCCGCCGAGCCCTCGACCTCGGCCTCGCTCGTCACGTCGAAGAAGCCCGCGTCGAGCACCCGCACCCCCGGCACCTCACGGCGCGGCAGCCCGGCGAGCGCGGCGAGCGCCCCGGCCGTCGCCGCGAACGGCGCCGCCGCGCCGTCGGCCGAGTCCTGCAGGTTGACGGTCAGCGCCTCGCCGAAGCCGTACACGGACTCGCAGGTGCCGTCGCCGGTAAGGGCGGGCAGCGACATCGCGCTGCGCAAGCGGTAGGGGTGGTGGCTCATCTCCACCGAGCCGACCAGCACCGGAGCGATCTGGCGCAGTTCGTCGGGGCCGGCCGCGCCGGCGAGCACCCGGACGTTCCACAGCCCGGCCTCGCGGAAGGCGTCCAGCTCCTGCATCCTGCGCTCGGCCCGCTCCGCGTCGAACCGCGACCGCTCCGAGGCGTCGCCGTACTGGCGCAGCACGTTGAGCTGGGTGCGCAGATGGGCCACCTCGGCGTCGAGCAGGTCGGTCGGCTCGGCGACCACCACCCACGCGAACGGCCGGGACATGAGGGTGACCAGCGTCGACTCGAACAGCGTGGGCCGCTTGGGCTCGTCGGGCTCCGGCTCGCGCCGTCCGTAGAGCGGCGGGGCCTGGCGTCCGGGGCACGGCGTCCAGACGAGGTCGGCGAGGTCGGCCAGCCACTCGTCGCCGATCTCCACGCCGCGCGCGCCGCCGGGGAACAGCAGCGGCTGCGGACCGGTGACCGGCGGCTCGGGAGCCGCCGCCGCGCGCCGCGGCGGCTTGGGCGGCGTGAGCGGCCCCGCGTTGGTGATGAGCTCCAGCGGCGCACCCGAACCCCGCGACAGCCAGCCGATGACGAACGGCCGGTTGCGCTGCGCGGCGGACAGGACCGCGGGGAGCACCGTGACGAAGTCCCACTCCGCGGACGAACTACGCGATGGGGCGGTGATCGCCTGAATCCGGTACCACGGCCCGCTCAGGGGAAACGGCTGCATCAGACCCCTCAGGTGACGACGAACAGGGGAGAGACTCCTTCAACGATCACGCCCGCACACCCCGGTTGACGATGCCCTTACCGACAGCGGACGGTGTCATGGGCGCGTACGACGTTTCGGGAGCGGTCATGGCCGCTTGCGCCAGTCGAGGCGGGGCGGCGGCGGGCCGAGGTTCGGGGGCACGTCGGGCAGTGCGGACTCCTCCAGCTCGGGCTCGGGCTCCGGGGGCGCCAGGGCGGCCCGCCGGATCTCCTCGAACTCCCCCAGCGTCGTCTTGGGGAAGGTGAGTATCGCCGGGTTCGCGTCCGCGAGGCGCACCTGGCGTCCCTCCGCCGTCGAGTAGGTGACGATCACGGAGGTCGTGGGGAGCTGCTGGAGCTGGTGCGGCTCGACCAGGAACTCCCGCGACCGCTGCAGGACCCCGTCGGCGACCGTGGGCGCGCGCCGTCCCCACTCGGTCGACTCGGTGATGTCCTCCCGCAGGTCGCCCTCGCTCTTCTCCTCCCCCTCCGTACGGCTCTCGCCGACCGTGGAGGTGTAGAAGCCGCTCGGGCCGTTGACCGCCGAGCTGAACGTCTCGGTGAGCTGGGCGAGCTCCAGGCGGTGCTCGGTGCCGACGTGCTCGCTGGCCACCCGGGCGTCCTCGGCGTTGCCCAGGCGCATGAACGCGACCGCCGCGTGTCCCCGGCCGAGCCGCTCCCGTACGGTCGGGGTGAGGCTGCGGTAGGTCAGCACGAGCCCGGTGCGCGAGGTCTCGCAGGCGTCCATGAGCCGGTCGAGCACGTCGCCGCGCAGCTTGTCCGCGCCCGCCACGATGATCGTGTGGTACCAGGGCCGCTCGCTGGCCGGCGACTGGCGCAGGATGTGCGTGAGCGCGGTCGCGACGTAGGTCCCGAGCACCCGGTTGCCGAAGACCCCCGCCTGCCGGTCCATGCTGACGACCCGCAGCCGCGCGGGCGGCAGCCGTACGGCCTCAGAGCCCAGCGTCTCCAGTTTGCGCAGCTGGGATTCCAGCGCCCAGGCCCGCTCGATGACCACCCGGTCGGCCACGCCCCGGCCGAACAGCGTGCCGATGCGTTCGAGCTGCGACGCCGTGAGCAGGCCGCACCTCATGTCGTCGCGCGGGTCGCCCACCTGTGCGAGCGCCCGCAGGGCGGCGGTGACCTGGCTGATCGTCGCGTTCTCGCCGAGGACCTCCAGCACGCGCTCCAGGATCGCGTTGTCGAACCCGATGTCCCTGCTGGTCTCCTCGCTGACGCTCACCACGTGGGCGAGCACGTCGGCGAACGCCTCCGGCTTGAGCGTCGCGCCCAGGTCGAGCCGGGGCAGGTCCACCGGGAGCACCCAGACGAGCGGGTCGTCCCCGCCCCGGCGCGCCAGCTCGATCAGGTCCTTGGCGATCGCGCCCTCCGACAGGTCGAGCACGGTCAGGTGGCCGCCGCTGTAGAGCCGGGTCGCGCCGATCAACGTGACCAGCGCCGACCAGCCGGTCAGCGTGCCCCCGGCCACGTCGACCCGGTCGATGTCGTCGGGCACCGCCACGGCATACCAGTTGATCTGCCTGTCGAAGCGGTTCTTCTTCTCGGCCCAGTCGCGGTATTTCGCGGCGTGCTCCTCCTGGGCCGTGACGATCTCCCGCTGGCGCCGCTCCTGCTCGCGCAGCGCCTTGCGGCGGCGCTCGTCGAGCCGCTCGTTGACCGTACGGTCCCCCTGCCGGATGGCGTAGGTGCAGATGGCGGCCACACCGCCCGCGGCGACCAGGCCGAGCGCCACGAACGACCAGGTGAGCAGGCCGGTCACGCCGAGGACGAGGATCCCCGCGGCCACCACTGCCATGAACGTACGGAAGATCCGGACCGGGCGGTTGAGCAGGTCCTTCTGGAGCCGCTCCCGGTGGATCCACTCGGTGTCCACCGGAGGCTCGGTGACGTCCTCCCTGGCCGGTCGCTTCGGCGGCGGCCCTGGATCCGGGTACAGCAGCGCGTACTGCCAGCCCAGGTAGATCCGGTCCGCCTGCAACTGGGCATGCTCGGGGTGCGGGTCGCCCACGGGCCCTCCATGTCCGCCTCGGTCACAGCGTAGGAGCTGGAAGCCCTGTCAGGGCGGGCTTCTCGCCATTCGGACGTATTTCCGCGCGGGGGGCCGAACCATTGCGACCAATGGGGCAAGTGTGGTCGTACTACCATCGCTTGCCATGACGTCATCCCCGAATGGCGCCCGCCGACGACGCCCGGTCCTCGTCCCGGTCGCCCTCGCGCTGGCCGTGGTGGGCGTCGGCGTCACCGCCGCCTTCGGCGGCTTCACCGAGGCTCAGGAGAAGCCGCCGCCCACGGTCTCGCCCGGGGACACGATCGACCAGGGGCAGTTCCGCACCCAGTTCATCAAGGCGATCGACACCACCGAGAAGGGCGACTTCGGCGATACCAAGCGCTACCTGGAGCTCGTCCTCAAGGTCACCAACATGGGCGAGAACACCGCCTCGGTCGGCCTCATGCCCGAGCCGGGTAAGGGCTTCTCCCGGAGCACGACCTTCGCCAGCTCCCTGCTGCGGACCCGTCCGGAGATCAAGACCAAGTACGGTCCCAAGATCTCCGTGCTCAGTCTGGGCATCGAAAGCCAGCAACTGCATCCCGGAATCACCACCACGGTCGTGGTGAAGTACGACCTCGAGCCCACCGCGACCGCACCCCCGGAGATCAGCCTCGACGTGGGCTCGTTCGTGTACGAGGAGCTCGGCCTGCGCGACCAGACCCATGACTGGTGGCTCTCGGGCGAGCTCAAGGACGACAAGGGCTCCTTCGAGCCTGAGGTGGCCGCGCGGATCACCCTTCCCGTACGGAAGGAGAGCAGCTGATGACGCTCACCCAGGCGGACAGCCGTACGGCCCGTCGTGCCGCGAGCCGCAGGCCGCCCCGGCGCGGGCTGATGCGGCGTGTCGCCGCAGGGGTGGCCGGGATCGCGCTCGCGGCGGCGGCGGTCTACGTGCAGCAGAACTTCACGATGTCCTACGAACAGCGCACCTCGTTCCTGACCTACAAGGGCCGGATCGGCGAGATAGTGGAGACCAACCGCTTCGCGGTGAAAGTCACGTCGGTAAGCGCGGCCCGCGCCGTGGACACCGTGGACTTCTCCAACAAGGTGACCAAAGTCGAGACGAGCAACCTCTTCCTCCTGATCGAGGTCTCCGCCACCACCGCCCGTGCGCCAGTGCGACTGCGCCCCTCCGCGCCTCCGACGCTGCTGACCGAGGACGGCCGCCGGTACCGGCCGACGGACAAGGTGAGCGACTCCCTGACGCTGTTCAACAAGTGGCTGCAGCCAGGGTTCTGGTCGAGCGGAGTGCTCGTCTACGAGGTGCCGGAGGATGCCGTGCCGGGAGCTCGCCTGGTCTTCAATCCGGACACGGGCGGGGGTCTCGTGGACGGCCGCTCTCCCGAGGCGGAGATCGACCTTGGGCTGTCCGGCAGCGCCGCCACACACTTGATCTCGCAGGCGGAGGAGTACCACTCACTGGTGAGCAAGAGCGGATGACCGAGACGCCCATGGACGGAACCCCTCCGAGGAACGGCCCGGACTCCCGGGACTGGTTCGCTCCCCCGGCCGAGCAGCCCTCCGACATCACCTACAGCGGAGCCCTTCCCCGGCCCATGCCGACGGCGCCGCCCTCCGTGCCCATCCCCGGCAGGCTGAAGCCGCCGACGGACCTGCGAGTGTGGCCCCCCTTGGAGCCCGAGGGGGAGGACAGGTCCACCCAGCCCTTCCCAGCCCTCCGGGCGAACCGGACACTTCCGCCGCCGCCCACGGCGCCCGCGCCGGTGGCGCCCCCTTCCCCTGAGCCTTCCGGAGAGCCGGCCGCCACGCCGCCCACACGGACCAGGCGAACCGGCCTCCTTGTCGGGAGCACCGTGCTCTCCGCCGTACTCGCCGTCGCCGTCCCCTCCTGGTTCGGCTATCGCGCCTACGACATCTTGCAGCCGCACTACGTCGTCCACGTCGTCCCGGCGGGGCAGGCAGGCGTGTGGCAGCACGTGTCGTGGCGCGTGAGCGTCGAGAAGGTCAACGACCCCACCGGCAAGCCGGAGCGATCCGACCGACAGTGGTTGAAGATCGTGGCGACCAGGACCGCGCTCGACGCCGAAGGCGCCATCCGTCACGGAGCGCCGGTGGAGGTCAAGCTCACCGACCGCGCCGGGCGCACATGGCAGTTGGAGAAGCTGAACGACGAGACGCCCTTCGACGTGAAGGAGAACAAGGTCGGCACGCCGTACCGGCTGGAGATGATGGGCGTGGTTCCGCGCTCCGCGGCCGACGAAGTCGAGGTCATCCTGCGGCCGAGCACTTATCGGGACGTGCCCGGCCAGTCCACCGAGGACTTCTTGAAGGACGCCTTCAACTCGACGGAGAAGGACGATCAGGTTCTGAGGTTTCGCCGGTGAGGGGCGCCCGGCCCTCCAGCCGGGAACGGGTCGCCGCCAGGTCGAAGGTGGCGGCGACCAGGCACATTGTCACCGCTGTGACGACGAGGTCCTTCACATAACCGACCGGCTCGACTGTCACCAACCAGAAGTACGGGGTGTCGCTCGCCAGCAGGTAGTCTCCCGCCCTGCCCAGGTAGTCGCCACCGATGCCAAGGCCCACGTAGCACAGCGCGAACAGCCCGAACAGGGGGGCTCCTCCGCGCACGGTGAGCCGCAGGGAGTTGAGCAGCGGGATCCACCGAGAGGTCCAGCCGGCGCTCAACTTCGCGAGGGCGAGACGCGTCCAGTTGTGGGTGCGCTCCAGGTGTTCCGCCGCCTGTTCCAGGCGGGTTCCCCTGATCGTGGTCCGGGTGTCCTCCGCGTACGCGCCGTAAACGAGGATGCCGACGGTCAGCCACGCGAGCGGAACGGCGAGCGCGTCGATCACGTACGGCCAGATCTCGCCGACCAGACCCCAGAACTCCTTCCAGCCCGGCACGCTCGCTTCCGCCGTGGCGGCGAAGTCGTGCCAGGCGGCGACCGCGGTCCGTCCGCCGATCCAGTCGGAGCGTGCCCCCACGGCGGCCGCCAGGGCGTTGAGCCCGTAGAACGCGAACGCGAGCTCGGCGAACGTCGCCATGATCCCGGAGAAGCGTCCGTTGCCGGCCTCGTGACGCCGGCCGAAGTACAGCTTGGCCAGGTACGCGACGGCCATCGTCACCAGGGACACCTTCGGATCCAGGCTGATGAGCCCCGCCATGACGCCGCTGTGCTCGCCCTTCACCGCATCGTCGAAGAGCTGAGTCGGCGCCCTGAGCAGGTCCATGTTCATGAACGCGCGGACGTCGTCCTTGACGAACCCCCAGGTCGTGTAGATGCCGGCGAAGACGAGCGCGGTCCGGTTGAGCGCGTTCAGCAGGCTCTCCTTGGCCTCGCCGCCCGCACGCCGGGCCTGGGTCTCCAGCAGCGCCTCGCGGACGACGTACAGCATGCCGACGGTGGTGGCGAGCGACGTCATCACGACCAGTGTGAAGAGGAACATCACCACGACGAGGCGGGCCTGGTACCACGAACCGTGCGAGATGGTCGCGGCCAGCAGGAGCAGCGCCCAGCGCACCAACCGTCCGGCGGAGAACCAGAGAATCAGCGGCAGGGCGCACTTCGCGAGGATCCGCAGGGCGTTCAGCGGCAGCGCGTACGGCGACAGCGTCCAGGAGGCCCGGCGCGGCGCGGCATCCTGGCGAGGGGCGGCAAGTGCGGACGTTCCGGACACCTGCCGCATGCTATCGGCTCCCGCTGGCCTGCACGGCGGATACATTGCCGTCCGCAACTCCCCGCACCACCGAGGACCCATCGGTAGCCGACTACCTCATGCACTGGCTGGACCACGTCGCCGTCCATCCGCGAAGACGACCTGGCCCGCAACGTCCAGGTCAGCGCCGGACACCGCCAGCGCATCGAACCCCTCACCGTCGCCGAAGCCCGCCGCCTACCGGAAACGGCGCGAGACTCCCAGTCGCACGCCCTGGCAATTCGAAATAGAGGCTACTCGTAATAGCCGGGCCGAGCAACAAGAACGGATTCAAAGAATCGCGCAACCCCCAATTCCCCTTCTATATCGTCCCCACCTTCCCGATTAAATCCCAGGGTAAGCCGTGGGCAGTTCGGATAGAAGGGATCGGATTCATCAACCTCGATCCCCCGGTCACGAAAAGAGCGAATAACATCGTTCGCAGGCAAAGCAAAGATGTCCATATCGCCATAAAGTACACGAACAGCTTCCCCCTGACACTTGGATGGAATCGGCTTCCACACCTCGATAGCAGAAACTGTTCCGTCGTCACCAATGTGAGCGAAGATATCTCGAGTAAGACCCTCATCCCGAACTCTCAGCCGGGGCGCCTCACCAGGGGCAGCGAACACATCCTCTGGGCTACCCCAGAGAGTCATGACGTTGCGGGCCTCGTCGATCGACATGCCGATGAGCAGGGGCGGAACGCCCTCTGGCGGCTGGAGCCTAATGATCACCATGCACCTCCAGAGGGCAATCTACCGTAACGCGCCCCGTCAGCAACCTGACGTGTAGTCTCGCCACGCCTTATTTGAGTCCAGACTGTCGTACATCTCCTGGATGGCGTCGTCATACTTGCTCCCGTAGCGGGAGCGGATATCATCCACATCCATCTGCATCGCACCCAGAATGTCTCCGGAGTCGATCAGATCTTTTTGTGCCTGGCGCCAACGTTTAGCCGCATTGCTACTCCCGGTGGAATTGACCGCCCGATGGTCGGCCTTGTCCATTCGAATTGCAGAGCCCATGTGATGCGAGAAGGGGCTTACCGAATGCGGCGGGATATGATTGATTTCTTTGCCATCACCAGCAGGCTGCAAACTTCCGTACCATCCACCATTTCTCGGATCGTCGTTATGGACGAGGATCGCCTGGTCGCCTGCGACCACATGGTAGGTATGGAGATCGTCGACCGTGAGGTTGAAGACGCGCTGGTGAGCAGTCCATCTTTCGATGGCTGTGATCTGGATGTAGGTTCCGGCACTGGTCCGGAGCCACGTCCCCGGCTTCAGTTCGCCGGCCCTGACCCACGTGCGCAGGTCTGGGATCCAGAACGGGTGCCCATCAGTCGCGGTGATCGACTCCGTGGCCTGGCCTCGATCGCCGTCGATGTCCACCGTAACCTTGACCAGGTTCTTGGTCCCATCGCCCGCGATCAGCGTGGTGACAGGCTTGGCCTCGGTCGCCCCACTGGTCGGGTCCGCCGCGAGTACCAGGTCGCCGACCTTGATGTCCTCAATCGGCTTATGGGAGCCGTCGGCCATGAGGACCTTGGTTCCGGCCGGAAAACTGTTGGGGAAACAGCCGCCGCCACCCATACCGGGCGAGTCCTGGGGCAGGTCCGGGGCGACGTCATCAATAAGGTCGTCGACGATGTCGTCGACATTATCCTCGATTCTGTCCTCGACGAGGTCGCGGCTGCAGTTCCGGAGGCTGCGGCAGGACTGCCCGGAGGAGATATCCGTATTCGCGCCACCGTTGCCCCGACTGCCGGTGTCCCGACTGCCGGTGTCGATGTCCACCACGACGGGGCCGCTCGACTTCGTGTTGCTGTTGCTGCTCGTGGACTTCTTTGTGGACTTGGACGTCTTGCTGGAGCTCGAAGAGCTCCCTTTGCCCTTGCTCGGCTTCGAGCCCTTGCCCGACTTCGAGCCGTTACTCGACTTCGAGCCCTTGCTCGGCTTCGAGCCGTTACTCGACTTCGAGCCCCCGCTCGACTTGGAACCCTGACTCGACCTCGAGCCGCCGCCCGATGCCTTACCTCTACTCGAGGGCTTATTGGTGGTCGGAGTCCTTGGCTTGTTCTTGCTCTTCGAGGCCTTTTTACTATTTGAGGTGTTACTACTGCTCGGCTGTTTCTTGCCCTTCGTCTTATCACTCGTCGGCGAATTCTTACGCTGCGAAGGGTGCCCCCCTTTAGCCGTGGACAAGCCGTAATTCGAGGACTTGCCACCAGCCGTGGGGTGTCCCCCCCTCGCCCTCGTTCCAGACGCTCCGTTCTTGCCGGAGGTGCTCCCTCCGGAGCTGCCCTTCCCAGCAGAGGAGTTCTTGCCCTTCTTCCCCTTGTTGGTGCTTCCGCCCCCGCCGCCGCCTCCACCTCCCGCGGATCCCGACCCACATCCACCACCCCAAACGGCACAGGCGCGCTTATCGGCTGCCACGATGTTGTCCAGGGCGCGACATGCCACCTGGTTACCAGACGCGCAAAGCTGCGACATGGCGGGGTAGTTGTATGTGATGTCCTGGCTGTGCCCCGTCGGGTCGGTGTTGCCCAGCGGGTCGCCTTCGCCGTAGCCATATCGATTGAGCCTGGTGGACGGGTTCGGCTGCAGGTTCCACGTGTCGCGGGAGGCGAAGCTACCGGTGCCGGGGACGTACCAGCGGGCGTGCATGTTGACTTTTCCGGTGTCGGGGTCGGTCCACTCGCTCTGGTAGCCGACCGAGCGCCTCGTTCCGGACTGCGCGACGACTTCACCGAAAGGGCTGTACGAGGTGGAGTCGATGAGGGCGCTGCCGTCGTAGGTGGCGACCACGTCAGTGTGTATGTCGGTCATGACCCCCAGGGCGGGGCCGGCGCCCTCCTTCAGGCTGAGGAGATCACCAGACGGGTCGCGACCGTACCTCGCCTGTACGACCCCGGATCCGTCGGTGACAGTCGCGATGTCATTGGTGAGTCCGGAGAAGACGAACCTCTGCTCCGCGCCGGACTTGGTCCGCGACACCATGCGCCCAAGGGCGTCGTAAGAGTACGTGGCGTCTCCGTCGCTCACCATCTGGTCGAAGGCATCGAAGACGAGGTTCCGGGTGGCGCCGGACTTGGTCTCAGTAGCCAGGGTGCCGCGGGGCGTGTAGGTGTAGGTGGTTCCGTCACCGGACAGCAGCCGATTGCGCTCGTCATAGGTGTACGTCTTGCCACTGGCCTGGATGCGATTGCCCGAGGCGTCCCAGACATATGTGGTGGTGTTGCCGTCCGGCGCCTTCCACGAGGTCAGCCGGCCGAGGTGGTCGTAGCCGTAGGTGTTGGTTCCGGCTCCGGCCGTGCCCGTGGTCGTCTTGGAGATGAGGTTGTCGTCTTTGTCCCAGCCGTAGTTGATCTTTGCGATCTGGGTGCCCCCGCCGCTCTTCAGCGTGTGGGCGATCAGCCGGTCGAGCATGTCGTAGTCGAACGCCTGACTGCCCCCGGGGTTGGCCGAGGTGAGCGAGGTCAGGTTGTCGTTCTTGTCGTATCCGTACGTGAAGCTCCTACCCGAGACCGGATCGGCGGCGGTCGCCAACCGGTCTCCGTTGTCCCAGGTGAAGTTCGCTGTGCCGGAGGTATCCACCCGCTGGAGAGGGTTTCCGAGAGCGTCGTAGCTGAAGGCCGCGATCTGGGTGGAGGAGCGGGTAACCGTGGTGAGGAGGCTGCGGTCGTTGTAGGCCAGCGTGTAGTCGCCGATGGAGGTCATCCGCCCGGCAAGGTCGTAGCCATATGTGCGCTCCGGAGTGGGGACTTGGGCGCCTGAGCCGGTTTCCTTGGCCAGCCGGCCGAGGTGGTCATAGGTCCTGTCGATCCGGACCCCGCCCGGCTGCAGTTCGGCGATCCCATTGCCTGCGGCATCGTAGACACTGGTCCAGGTCCGGTCTGAGGCGTTCGGATAGGCCGTTGTCGAGGGTTCGATCAGCGACTCGGCCAAACCGAGGCTGTTGTACGCGGTCAGAACCGAATTGCCGCGGCCGTCGGTGCTACGGGTGCGCAGTCCGGTCGCATCGTAGCCGAATGTCGTGGTGATCGACTCACTGCCCGACACCGGCTCGATCAGCTTGGTCAGCATGCCGGTGGCGTCGAACTCCATGCGGGTGACATGGCCCTCCGCGGAGGTGACGCTGGTCCGGTTCCCTGCGGGGTCGTAGCCGAATGCCGCCGTACGCAGGGTCGACCCGGTGTCATCGAGATCCTTTGCCTCGATCTGCCGACCGGCAAGGTCGAAAACGGTGGCCGTTGCATTGCCACGCGGATTGGTCACCTTGATCGTGCGGCCGGCGAGGTCGTAGTCGTAGCGGGTGGTGTTGTTGTTGGGATCGGTGACCGAGGTAATTTCGCCGGCGGCATTAGGCACATAGTTAGTCGTCCTGACGCCCGGTGCGACGTTCTTGGTGAGGTTGCCCGCGTCGTCGTACTCAAAGGTGGTGGTGTAGGACGCCGTGGACGGCTTGCGTTCGATGACGGTCGAGGTGATCTGGCGCCCGAGGTCGTCGTAGGTCGCCTGACGGCGGGCCCCCGTCGGGTCCGTGGTGGCCAGTTTCTCTCCAATCAGGTCGTACTCACTGACCCACTGGCCCGCTGTCTGGCCGGTCGGCGCGGGATCGGTGACGCGTACGAGGTTGCCGAGCTGGTCGTACTCCGCCTTGGTGGTGTAGCCGCGTGGGTCGGTGTACTGAGTCAGCCGCCCGGCCAGGTCATAGCCGTAGGACCGCTTGGGCGTCAGCGTGCTGCCGCCGGGCTGGGCGTAGGCGGGGTAGGTCACCGACGTGAGACGACCCGCCTTGTCGAAGGCTGCTGTGACGGTGCGGCCTTCGGCGTCTGTCTGGTGGCTCAGCCGCCCCCTGTTGTCGTAGCCGTACCGGCTGGTGGGGCGCGCCGCATTGGCGGCGCCGTTCTTTTCCACCTGGACTTGCGGCGCCTTGACCTCCACCAACCGCCCGGCCATGTCGTAGCGGTAGGTGGTGGTGTAGTCGGCCGGGTCGGCTCCGGAGACGTTGCCCCGGGGGTCGGTGGCCGCGGTCACCAGGCCCCGATCGTCCACCTCCCACGTCCTGATCAGGTCCTCGGTGCCGTTCTTCACCGTCTGACGCGTAAGGATGTCATCGGCGTTGTAGCCGAACTCCCGTACCTCAGTGCGGCTGTCTCCGCTCTTGGACAGGGTCGTCCTGGTGACGTTGTCGTTGGCGTCGTAGACGTAGGTGGTCTTGCGTGCCAGCGTGGACGGGTCAAAGGTCTTCGACGTCAACCGGTCGGCGGCGTCGTAGACCGAGTCGGTGCGTTCCTTTCCTCCGCCGGTGATCTCGGAGGTGACGTTGCCTGCCGCGTCGTAGGTGTAGGACACCAGAATGACGTCCCGGGCGGTGGCCGAGCCGTTCAGCTTTACGTCGTCGCCGATCACCTGGGACAGAAGGTCGTCGCCGTAGTAGGTGTAGCTGGTCTTGCGGCCCATCGCGTCGGTCTGCGAGGCCAGCCGCCCTTCTGGGTCGTAGGCGTAGGAGATCAGCACCTTGTCGGCCGCCGGGGACGGAGAGACGGGGCTGCCCGTCCAGGCCTTGATCGTGGTGGACGCCAGCTCACCCCGGGAGGTGTAGGCATATTCGAACCGAGTGCTCAGTTCGTTGATCAAGCTGGTCTGCGCACCGGTGCGGTCCCACCCGTAGGTGACCTTGCCGCCCTCGGGCCCGGTGACCGTCTCCACGTTTCCGTAGGTGTCGTAGGTGTAGCTGGTCACCCGCTCGGGGTCGCCGCCGGTCAGGTCCGTCGCCGTCTCGGTCAGGGTGTTGCCGTCCGGGTCGTAGCCATAGGTCACCCGGGCCGTATGGCTCACGTCGCTGATCTCGTTCTTCAGGGCCGCACCGGTACGCGTGACCACCCTGCCGACCTGGTCATAGGTGATCGTGGTCGTCACTCCGGCCGGGTTGGCCTGCGAGATCTCGGCGCTCGAGATCTTCCTGCCAAGAGCGTCATAACCATATTTGGTGCGCAGCCCGGAGGGATCGGTGATCTCAGCGACGTCACCGGCCGCCGTGTAGGCGTAGTGGGTGGTGTTGCCCTTGGGGTCGGTCTCGGACTTCACCAGGCCGGCCGGCGTGGTGCCTCCGCCAACGGCGACCTCCGTCCCATCGGTGTAGGCCGTGACCGTCGAACGTCCGGAGGGGAAGTCTGACGTGGCGGGAGTGGTTTCCTTGGATTCCTCGCCGTACCCGGTGTACTCCCAGGTGGTGGCGTAGGTGTTGTCGGTCGGCGACGATGACCTGGCATCCCGGAAGGCGGTCACCTCGTCGTTGCGGGGGTCGAACTTGTCGCCGTTGTTGAGGTAGTAGGAGGAGTACTCGGTCTGGCAGTTGCCCGGTGCCCTGCAGGTCTTCTGCGACAGGACGTTGCCGCGTGCATCATGGGTGAGTTCGAGAATGTTGCCGTTGCGGTCGGTCACCTTCGCCAGGAATCCGCCCGTGTCGTAGTCGTACGACGTCGTCTTGGACAACTGGTCGGTTTCTTTCACCAGTCGGTAGCCGCGCCAGGCGTCGTGGGCGTAGGTCAGCGTGCCGGACTTGGGGTCGGTGACCGTGACCGTCGACATGCCGGTCGTCTTGTCGTAGACGGGCACTCCCAGCGTCCAGGTGCCGCCGTTGTCGTCGGTGTGGGTCTTGATCCGGTCGGTTGCCGCGTCATAGACGTTCTCCGCCCAGACCCGCCCTGACGGCAGCGTGATCTTCGTCAGCTTGCCCGGCTGCGTCGCCCCTCCGGCGAAGTGGGACTGCACCTCAGCGGCGGTGAGCGGCCGGTCGTAGACGGCGATCTCGTCCAGCGAGCCCTTGAAGGGGAACGTGCTCGTCGCTGACGTCGGCGCGGACGGCCACGAACCCGCCCACGAGCCCATCGCCCCGTTGCCGGCTGCCGCGTTCGCCGGCCATGCATCGAACTGATAGCCCGGCTGGGTGCCCACCGCCTGGCGTCCAGATAGAGGGTCTCGCTGGTGCCGTTGACGGTCAGCACAGCGTGATGCCATGCACCGTTGTTGACCGCCGTGCTGGAGGTGATCGGAAGAATCGGAGTCCACGTCTGTTGCCCCGTCTCGGGCCGCTCAAGGAACTGGGCGCGCAGCTTGCCGTCGGTACCGACGTAGATCACCGGCTGGTTCGGCAGGCCGCTGCTGACCGTGCTGGCGGCGGACAGCACCATGCCGTTGGTGGTGGTCTTGAACCACGTCTCGAAGGACAGCTGCGTCGACAGCCGGGCCAACACGTTGCCGGGTAGCTTCACCGACCCCGCCGTCGTGCTCACAGCGGTATCGGTGGTGCCCGCGAGCGCTCCGGCCTGCCCGAGCGTGACACTGCTGTAGGTCGCCACTGCCCCGCCCCAGCCGAGGTCCTTCGCGCTGGTGCCCGAAGTTTCGTTCAGGCGCCAGTACCCGACCGGGTCACTGTCGAGCACTCTCGTCCGGTATTGCGATCCGCTCCCGTAGGCATAGCTGGTGCACTCGGTGGTCGGGGCGCACACCTTCGTCAGATTCTCGCCGGTGTAGGTGTAGTTCCAGGTGAGGGGCGCGCCGTCCACGGGGTCGGTGGACACCGACGCCACCCGCGAGCCGTTCCAGGTGAAGGTGAGCTTGCGACCGCCGACTCCGGTGACGGTGGCCAGTTTGCCGTCCGCGCCGTACGTCAGGTCCTGAGAGCGTCCTCGGTTGTCGGTGACCTTCGTGAGCCGGCCGGAGGCGTTGAAGTGGTACGACGTGGCGGACTTGTCCATCAGCCGCCAGCCGCCCCCGCTGACCGACGCGAGCGTCGCGTACATTCCGGGAGGCGGCTCGTAGACGCCGCCGCTCTTGGAGGCGAACCTCAGCTGCCGCCCGTCGGGATACGTCACCAGCAGCGATGTCCCCGAGTTCTCCGGGACGATCTTCATGTCCCATCGGGAGGTCCATCCCGCACCGAAAATCCCATCCGCGCGGGGGTCCAGGCTGTTGTACCAGCGGACCACAGAGAGCGCAGGACCCACCGTGGCGACCGTCGCGTCCGTCCACTGCGTCGTGTAATTGCCTGCGAGCTGGTGGAACTCCTGCCCGTTCACCCCTGGGATGGCCAGCTGCGAGGTGATCGTGGGTTCACGCACACCGGTGGTGAACGTTCTTACCGGGGACGTCGAGATCTCCGTGCTCACCCGGTTGATCAGATACACCTGCCAGTAGTACTGCTTGTCCCACTGGAGCAGGCCCGACGGCACCTTCCAGGAGTTCTCCATCTGCTGCCCGGACTCCCAGCAGTTGGTGGCCGTCTCCGGGGGTGCGTCGCAGAGCAAGAAGTAGTAGTCCACACCACCGTCGGGAGCCGTCCCGTATCCAATCAGCAGCGGAGTCAGCGTTCCCACCAACGCCTTGTCTGCAGGCGAGCCATCCACGAACACCGGCTCCGTCAACAGCGACGAAGCATCCGCGAGCGAGATGCCGACTTCGCGGCCTCCGGACCGCATGGAAGTGACCACCGAAGAACTACGGGCAAGTGGGGCGCTGGCTGACGGGTTCGTCGCAGGGACGGAAGGGGCGGAACCCTTGGTCTCCGACCATTTACGCGACAGAGGCACAGTGCGCTTTTTGACCTTTTTCGCGATACGGCTGATTGGAGCAGGAGCGACGACCGTCTCACTATCGTCGAACCGCTCCTCTACTGGCAGCGCTCCCTTAGGACGGTCGCCCTTGCCGGCAGGCTTGACGGGCCCCACCTCGTCCGCCTGAGTGACCTCGGGCTGTACCAGATGGGGTAGTCCCGCGGCCGACCCCACCACCTGTACAGGGAGATTGAGCTTGCCTGGGTGAGGGTCGGCGGTAGCGGGGAGCAAGGCCGCCTGCACCAATCCCGGGAAGGCCACGACCAAGATGACCACAATCATTCGCTTGAGCCACCCGGAAGAACCCAGACCGAACCCGCAACGACGCATAACGCCGCCACCTCCCCGCACCGAAGTCACCCGCAGCAGCCGCACGTTCACAGCGAACTTTCAGCATGTTCACAGTGATCTCTAAGCAAACGACCCGAAGCTATACGGTCTTCGCATTCCGTACAACAGTGATCAAGATCACATATCTCCCGCCCCAATCCGCCCTTGACAGAACAAATGGGGCCGATTTCTGCTGGGAGCCATCAACAGCAATGCAGAACAAATACGGCTTGTCGCGAGGAGTGACGGAGGCGCTTGGTTGTCGTGCATGCACGACGGAAGGGTGAGGGAAGCAGCACCCAAAACAGCCCGCTCTGACGCGGCTCGGGCTGAACGCCAAGGAATGGGAAGATCTCCGGGAGACGGTGTGCCTGCTGGAGCTGGGTCCGCCTCGGACGCGTCGCGCGAAGCCCCTGCGGCTCCTGCATCGTGAAGCCAAGGCCGAGGCCGTGGCGCGGCCTCTCCATGTTCTATCGGCAGCGCCCCGGCCCCGCCTCTCGATGCCGATCTCCCTCCGACAGCGGAGGAGTTCGCGGCAGCGAACGCCGCCGAGTGGTGACGTCACCGCCGCGCTTGCGCGGCCAGCTGTAGATCTGCGCCTTCCCTGCCCGATCGGACGGCATCCGGTAGTGGTTCTGACCGTCAATCGGATCGCACGACCGCTCGCCGGGCTCACCGTGGCGCTGATAGGGGGACGGCTGGTCCTCTGAAGACGCCTGTGCCGGTCGGGCCGGACTCCGCGGCTGAAGAAACGTGAACTGCACGGAGCTGCACACCGTGCGGAAGGATCGCATGAGACGGCCCTTAGGGCTGCTCGCTCCCGGCGAAACGGCCGCTATCGCCGAGCGGGTCCAGCTGATCCTCGGTCTGGAACAGCGCGATTCCGCCCGAAGACAGTCTCTTCGCGACCATCTGCTCGTCACGTGACAAGGCCATGATCTCGTCGGTCGCCACGAAGGTCGTCGCAGTCCCCAACAGCCGGAGAACGACCCGTCGCCCACGGGTCGCCGCCTCGCGGAGGTCGGCCGGTTCGCCTGTCACCGTTCGATCGCCTCCCTGACGAGCCTTGCACCGATCAGGCCACGTGAAGCCATGCGCGCAGTGCGCGGCGAATGACTTCGCTGGCACTGGTGTGATCACGCTCGGCCCGTGTGATCAACGCAGAGCGCAACTCGGGATCAAGCCTCACCGGAACCACATCGGCAGGGGCGGAACCCATGGGACGCCGGCCTCCCCGGCGGCGAAGGGTATCCACGTCGTATCCGGCTTCGGCTTCTTCCGCCAGTGCGGCTATGAGCTCGTCCGTGACTGGCACGCCGCTCGAGGTCGGAAGATCCCCGTCCATCCTAGACATGCTCCCTCCTCACTTCCCCTCGCAAGAGGTCCCGGTACTAGCGCCTCATCGGCATCGCATGTATCGCCAACTCCCGGCCGTCATCAAGGCAAAGCACGATCGTTTCCAGTAGGTTTCCCGCACGGTCCGGACCAAGTCGCAGCTCTCGCCGCGGTCCCTCTTCATCCTCGTCAGCAAGGGGGTAGGCAATGAGGAACCCCCTTGTCGCGTGAACGACATCTTCGTAGGCGATGCCGTGCTTGAGCGCGGCCTTGTGCACCTCCATGGTGCCGAACGTAATACGAAACGTTTAGTCACGAAGCGTAAACGGAATATCACCCGCAAGCGAAAGGCCGGTGCGTTCGCGGGAACGCACCGGCCTTCTGCGAAGCGGTGGATCAGACGGTGACCGAGAGCTGGGCGACCTCGCCGAGCTTGGCCTCGACGGGGACGTCCTTGGTGACGCCACCGCCGGCGATGATGCGGACGGTCCACTGGCCGGGCGCGGCGAAGAAGCGGAAGATGCCCTCGTCGGAGACGACGACCTCGCCGGTGAACTCGCCGCTGTGGTCCAGCAGACGGGCGTACGCCGTGCCGGCGCCGGAGACGACGCCCTGGATCACGGCCTGGTTGGACAGGTCGATGCCGGCCGGCAGCGCGACGGTCTGCTCAGGAGCAGCGCAACCCTGGGTAGTCATCAGCGGGCCTCCCCCAGCTCGATCGGCACGCCCACGAGCGAGCCGTACTCGGTCCACGAACCGTCGTAGTTCTTGACGTTGGGCTGGTCGAGCAGCTCGTGCAGCACGAACCAGGTGTGCGCGGAGCGCTCGCCGATGCGGCAGTAGGCGATGGTGTCCTTGGCGAGGTCCACGCCGGCGCCCGAGTAGAGCTCGCGGAGCTCGTCGTCGGAGCGGAAGGTGCCGTCGTCGTTGGCCGCCTTCGACCACGGGATGTTGCGGGCGGTGGGCACGTGGCCGCCGCGCTGCGCCTGCTCCTGCGGCAGGTGGGCCGGGGCGAGCAGCTTGCCGGTGAACTCGTCGGGCGAGCGCACGTCGACCAGGTTCTGCTTGCCGATCGCGGCGACGACGTCGTCGCGGAAGGCGCGGATGTCGTTGTTCGGCTCCTGGGCCACGTACTGGGTGGCCGGCCGCTCGACGACGTCCTCGACCAGCTCGCGGGACTCCAGCTCCCACTTCTTGCGCCCGCCGTCGAGCAGCTTGACGTTGGCGTGGCCGTAGACCTTGAAGTACCAGTACGCGTAGGCGGCGAACCAGTTGTTGTTGCCGCCGTAGAGAACGACGGTGTCGTCGTTGGCGATGCCGCGAGACGACAGCAGCGCCTCGAAGCCGGCCTTGTCGACGAAGTCGCGGCGGACCGGGTCCTGCAGGTCGGTCCTCCAGTCGATCTTCACGGCACCGCGGATGTGACCCTTGTCGTAGGCGCTGGTGTCCTCGTCGACCTCGACGAGCACGACACCCGGCGTGTCGAGGTTGGCCTCGACCCAGTCGGCGTCCACCAGAACGGCGGAGCGGCTCATTGGATTCTCCCAGGTTGTAGACGGCGAATGAGCAGGTACGTTTCGCAGCCCAGGCAGAAGCCGAACGCTGCGTTGAGGAAGGCGGCCAGCAGTGCCGCTGCTGTCGCACCCAAGGCCAGTGCGGTGATCCCCGCCGCGAATCCGATCAGTCCCACCACCGCGAACCCCAGCCCGACGGCCTGCGCGAACCGCGGCGGCGCCGCGTCCTCCGTCTCGTCCGGCGGCCCCAGCCGCGGCCGTACGAACCGGCGGAAGATCAGTCCGTACGGCGACGCGTCAGTGGCGCCGAGCGCGAAGACGATCGCCTGCGCGGCGAGCAACCAGGGATTCTGCGTGACCAGTACGACCGCGAGGACCGCAGTGGTCACGGCCGCGCCGAAACGGGGGCCACGAGGGTCGATCTGCATCGTGGGATGCTCCTGAAGGATTCTTGGAACGCGGCCGGAGCCGCAGGAATCACCCTCAGGCCATGCGACAGAGCGAGGTCGCGACGCGGCAGAAGTCCACCGCGCGCCGCTTCGTGAGCAGCTCTGTCGTGGGAGTCATGACCACGACAGTACATTCCGTCTCGGCATCTGTCACACCTTGTCCGATGGATGAGACGGACCGTGAGACGCGCCGTCCACGGCCGCGCCGAGCGCGGCGATGACGTCGGCCTTGCGCGGCTGGCCGGACGCCCTCTTCACCACGTTGCCCGCCCCGTCGAGAACCAGCACGGTCGGGGTGCGCAGCACGTCGAAGCGCCTGACCAGGTCGAGGCGCGACTCCGCGTCGATCTCCACGTGCCGGACACCGGGGACCATGCCGGCCACCTCGCCCAGGATCCGGCGGGTCGCCCGGCAGGGCTGGCAGAACGCGGTCGAGAACTGCACCAGCGTCGCGCGCTCGCCAAGGTCTGCGCCGAGATCGCCGCTCGTCACCGGGGCGTGTTCCACGGCCCGCATCCTTCCGTCGCGCCGTCGCAGGACCAGCCCGAGGACCACGCCCAGGACGAGCGTGGCCACGAGGGTCGCGATCCCTGCCATCACCGTCTGCAACCGTACGACCGGCGCGGCCGATTCCCCCCGCCGGATCACGGTGAGGTCACGGCCTGGCGGACACCAGGACGCGGCCGCCCGAGTCGGCGAGCTCGATCCGGTCGATCTGGCCGGGCCGCAGCGCCGTCGAGCCTTCGAGGACCATCTTCTGCCCTCGGTACTCTCCCCTCCCCACGGTCCGGCTGCCGAGGGGCGAGACCGTGCCGTCCTTCGCGACCGCGCGCAGCGTGCAGACCGTGCCCGCCGGGACCCCGGCGACCCTGGCGACGACCTGCGTCCCGCCATCGTGTGGCATGAGCCGTACGGCGATGCGCACGTCGCCGCTGCGCCCGCGCGCCTCGGGCGTCGCCGTGACGGTCGCGTCGGCGGCCGGCGGCTGGACCTTCCTCGCCGCGGCCCCGCCGGACGACGTGGCCGAGGGCGCGGCCGAGGACACGGGCGCGGGCGACGCCGGGGCGGCGAAAGGCTCCTGAAGTGCTTCGGTGTTCGCCTGGCCGGTCGGGCCCGCCTGGGCGGCAATCTGTCCCTGGTCCGCCCGCTCCTGTGCTGCCTGATGATCCTGGGCCGCCTGGCCCCCGGCTGCGGGGTTCGCCCGGTCGGGAGCCGCGGCGGCCGACCCCGCCGCCGTGCTCACCGACGCGTTCTGCGCCGACACCCACGCCGTGCCGCCCACGGCCGCGACGACGACGGACGCGGCGAGCGCCAGCAGCACACGGGACCGGCGCCCCCGCCGGGCGGGTGGCGCCTCCGCCGCGACCGCGCCCCCGGCCGAGCCAGCCGAGCCTCCGGCCGCACCCCCGGCCTCACCCGCGAGAACATCCGCGAAGACACCCGCGAAAACACCCGCGAAGACACCGTCGAGCACGGCGCGCGGCGGAGCGGCGGCGCGCTCGATGTCCTCGGCCGACACGCGGGCCAGCAGCGGAGGCAGCCCGGACAGATCCGCCAGCTCCGCCCGGCACGCCGCGCAGGTCTCCAGGTGGGCCTCGACCTCGGCGGTCTCCTCGGCGTCCAGCGCCCCCAGCACGTACGAGCCGAGCGAGATCCGCACCTCCTCGCAGGTCATGGCGCCAGCCCCCGTTCCTCCAGGGCGAGCTTCAGCGCCCGGAGGGCGTAGTAGGTCCGCGACTTCACCGTTCCCGGCGGAATCCCGAGGATCTCCGACGCCTCCTTCACCGATCTCCCCCGGTAGTACGTCTCCAGGAGCACCTCACGGTGCTCCGCCCTGAGCGAGGCCAGCGCCTCCGCCACCCCCCACGACTCGACGGCCCGTTCCAGCTCGTCGTCGGCGGGCAGCACGGCGAGCGCCTCGTCCCCCGTCTCCTGCGGCCTGGACTTGCGGGCCCGGTGCTGGTCGACGACGAGATTGCGGGCGACGGTGAACAGCCACGCGCGAACCGGGCGTCCCTGGAGCCCGGAGGGATGCCGCCAGGCCCGAAGCAGCGTCTCCTGCACCACGTCCTCCGCCCTGCCCGGATCACCGGTCAACCGCAGCACGTAGCCGTACAGCGGCCCTCCGTGATCCTCCCAAAGTGCGCGTATGAGCTCCTCGTCGGCGGTTCCGGCTGGACTCACACCCTCATCACGTACGCCGGAGCGTGGCGGTTCGACGGTGTGACGATCGTCACGCGGGCCCTCATCGAAGGGGGACATCGGACGCGGTGCCCTGGACCGCGAGCCCTTCGCTCGTCGACTTCACGCGGGTGATCCTGAGGTTGAGCGGCAGGTTCTTCACCGGCACGTTGAACGAGATGAGCCGCTCGGGGTTCGGCACGGGGATGGCGCCGGCGATCTTCACGTTCGCGGGCGTGAGCCGTATCCCGCCCTGCACCACCTGGATCTTCATGTCGGCGGTGACCGGCACCTGGTTTCCGAGCACGGGCACGTTGCCCGAGACGCGGAGTTTGTCGTCGCCGGCGCCCTCGACCTTGATGCCGCGCGGCGCGTGGGCCGACAAGGTCTGCCGGGAGATGACCACGGTCCCGGTCACGCGGTCGGCCCTGATCTCGGTGGCCGCGGCGTTCTGGATCAGGTCGGAGAGCGGGGCGGTGACGCCGTACAACGTGGCGTCGATGCGTTCGAGCTGGACACCCTCCCGCTCTAACTTGCCAATGCCGATGCTGATCTCCTCGTATCGGCCCGAGATGGCCTGGGTGAGGAACGGTATGCCCTTCACCTGCACCGACGGCGCCTGCGCCAGGTCGTACTTGGCCTCGATCTGCCGGGAGATCTCACGCTGCACGCCGACCACGGCGACCCGGTCGAGCACGACGAGCACGATGGCCAGGAGGGCCACGACCACGACCAACTTGCGCATCCGACTCCTCCGAAGGCGCCTTTGCGATCAGAGTAGTCGCTCATCCCCCGGCGAAGGGGGGTAAAACCTCGACCACGGCGCCTTCGGGGAGATCGACCGTCGCCGGATCACGCGTACCCGCCGGGGCGCCGTCGACGAGGAAGGAGCAGCGGCGCAGCACGCGCTCGACGGCCGGGTTCCGCGAGACCTGAGCGAGCAGGTCCCCCAGCGTCTCGGCGTCGAACTGCTCCTCCGGCACGCCGGCGGCCTCCTTGGCCGCCGCCCAGTAGCGGATCGTTCCCCTGGCCATGATGCGCCGCTCCCCTCACTCTCACGTCACCCTTCGGAAGCTCTCCGTCACCGTCACGTTACGGTGGAAAACCACGTGACGTGTTGTTCACACGGGTGACGCACATTGGACGCAAACTTCGTGTGGGCTACCCTACGAATTAATGGACTCGGGCGATGTGGCCCCCGGGTCCTTACGTGTTTGTACGGCTGTCGCGGTTTCCAGTGCTGCAAACGGCGCCGAGCCGACATGGTGCGAGGAGGCTCATGTGAGCAATCTGCTCCTGCTGACCAACGCTCTGGAGCCGTCGGCCGAGGTGCTCCCGGCACTCGGACTGTTGCTGCACTCGGTGCGGGTCGCGCCCGCCGAGGCCTCCGCGCTGATCGACACGCCCCCCGCGGACGCCATCCTGGTCGACGCGCGCCGCGAGCTCGTGCAGGCCAAGAGCCTGTGCCGGCTGCTGCGCACGACCGGCGTCACGTGCCCGCTGATGGCGATCGTGACCGAGGGCGGTCTGGCGGCGATGACAGCGGAGTGGGGTGTGGACGACGTGATCCTCGACACCGCGGGACCGGCGGAGGTCGAGGCCCGGCTGCGGATGGCGGTCGGGCGGCTGTCCCTGGCCGCCGCGGACGAGGTTCCCGACGAGATCCGCAGCGGCGACCTGTCCATCGACGAGGCGACCTACACGGCCCGGCTGCGCGGGCGCGCGCTGGACCTCACGTTCAAGGAGTTCGAGCTGCTGAAGTACCTCGCCCAGCACCCTGGCCGGGTCTTCACCCGCGCTCAGCTGCTGCAGGAGGTCTGGGGCTACGACTACTTCGGCGGCACCCGGACGGTGGACGTGCACGTACGGCGCCTGCGGGCCAAGCTGGGCGCCGAATACGAGGCGCTCATCGGAACGGTCCGCAACGTCGGCTACCGCTTCGTCCCCGACCGCGGCGAGCAGAACGAGGCCGAACCCGCCAGACGCTGATGGCCCGCCCCGACGGGGCGGGCCATAGCTTTTCACGTGGTTACCGGATTTCGCGGGGCTACCGGATTTCGCGGGGTTACCGGATGAGGTTGATCCGGCCGGTGGCCGGCGGGGCGATCGGCGAGTGCGCGCCCATGTAGGCGACGAACGCGTCGATGTCCAGCGGGCCGCTCCACAGGTTCGTGCCCTTGGTGAAGACGGTGAAGCCGTCGCCGCCGCCGACGAGGAAGTTGTTGGCGGCCACCCGGATCTGCTGGGCGTCGGTCACCGCGGTGCCGTTGATCTTGATGTCGGAGACCCGCGAGCCCGCCGGCTTCGTCGTGTCGAAGGTGTAGGTCAGCGACGAGGACGGCTGGAGGATCCGCTGGGTGATGCCGCCGGTCGCCGGGTCGACCTTCCAGATCTGCTGCTCGAGCAGCTCCTTCAGCTGGGCCCCGGTGAGCGTGACGACCTGCATGAGGTTGTTGAACGGCTGCACCTGGAACGCCTCGCCGTACGTCACGACGCCGTCGCCCTCGGAGCCGCTCTGCGCGTAGGTCAGGTCGGTGCGGACGCCGCCCGGGTTCATCAGCGCGATCTCCGCGTTGCCGCCGTCCTTGGTCGCCTCGAGCTGCGCGTCGGCGATCAGGTCGCCGAGCGGGGTCTCGCCGACGTTGCTGCCACGCCCGATGTTGGCCGTGATCTTGCCGATCGGCTTGTTGGCCACGGTCGAGACCCGCTCCTGCCAGGTCTTGATGTACGCCTCGGTGTCGGCGTCCGGGGTGACGGTGCGGGTCACCACGTTGTTCTTCGCGACGACGCTGGAGCGGACGACGTCCTTCGTCCTGCGGTCGACCCGGAAGTCGATCTGGGTGATCGCGCGGCCGAACGACGAGCCCTGGGTGTAGACGCGGTCCTGACCGGCCGGGTCCTTCACCTTGCAGACGTACGCCTGGTGGCTGTGGCCGCTGATGACCAGGTCGATCTGCGGGTCGAGGCCCTTGGCGATCCGCGAGCCGTTGCCGGGGACGACCGGGCACGAGCTCGGGTCCTGGTTCGGGGTGATGTTGTCGCCCTCGTGGACCAGCACGACCTGCGCCTTGACGCCGTGCTTGGCGAGGTAGTTCGACACCTTGTTGGCCGCCGCGACCTCCTCGGTGAACTGCAGGCCCTTGATGCCGGCGGCGGTGACGATGTTCGGGGTCGTCTGGGTCACCAGGCCGATGAAGCCGATCTTCACCCCGTTGATCTTCTTCACGTAGAAGGGCGGCAGGGCGTAGTCGCCGTTGCCCTCCTTCAGCACGTTCGCCCCGAGGTAGTCGAAGTTCGAGCCCTTCCACTCGCCCGCCGGGGAGCAGCCGTCGACCGGGTGGCAGCCGCCGTTCATGATGCGGTTGAGCTCGTCGATGCCCTCGTCGAACTCGTGGTTGCCGGCCGAGGAGGTGGTCAGGCCGAGCTTGTCGAGCAGGGCGACGGTCGGCTCGTCGTGGTAGGCGGCGGACAGCAGCGGCGAGGCGCCGATGAGGTCGCCCGCGCCCACCAGGAGGGTGTTGGCGTCGCGCAGCTGCTTGAGGTGGGCCGCCAGGTAGGACGCGCCGCCCGCGATCGAGTACTTCGCGCCGGCGATGCCGGTCAGCGAGCCGTCGGTGTCGGTGAGGGCTCCGTTCGGGTCAAGGATCCGGGAGCTGGACCCGGTGGGGGGCTCCAGGTTGCCGTGGAGGTCGTTGATCGTCAGCAACCGGACAGGGACGGAGGGACCGGGCTTCTGATCATGCTTGCCGGATTGGGGAGCGGGAGATGCGGCGGCCGTGCCCATCGTGAGGGCCGCGACGCCCACCACGGCGGCGCCGGCGACGGCCAGTCGCGTCAGGGATGCTCGGGTCATGACCCTCGACAGTAGAGCGGGGATCTGAGCGGGAAATTGCGCAGAGATAACGATTCAGGGAGGGAACGCATGGCGTCTATTGCCGAAGCCCGGTAGGGGGACCGCCTGCCCTTCACCTATCGTGCCAGACATGGACGTACGCGTGGAGATCACGGAACGGCTCGATGACGAGCAGGTGGCGGCGGTGCTCGCCCTGGTGGAGGCGGCCGCAGAGGCCGACGGTGTCGGTCCGCTCAACGAGCACGTGATGCTCCAGGTGCGCCACGGCGGCGATCACGGAGGCCATCACGGCGCGAGAGCCGTACTGCTGTACGCGGACGGAACCGTCGCGGGCTTCGCCCACCTGGATCCGCCGGACCCGCAGGAGGGGCCGAGCGGCGAGCTCGTGGTGCATCCCGCCTTCCGCCGGCGCGGCCTCGGCCGGCGGCTGCTGGGCGACGCGCTGGAGGCGAGCGGGGGAAGGCTGCGCCTGTGGGCGCATGGCGACCTGCCCGGCGCGGCTCATCTCGCCGCGAGCGCCGGCCTGGCCCGGGTGCGCTCGTTGTGGCAGATGCGCCGCCCGCTGTCCGAGCCCGTGCCCGCCGCCGTCCTCCCCGAGGGCGTACGACTGCGCACGTTCGAGCCGGGACGCGACGAGAAGGCGTGGCTCGCGCTCAACGCGCTGGCCTTCGCCACCCACCCCGAGCAGGGCTCCTGGACGCTCGACGACCTCGAACTGCGGGAGCGGGAGCCGTGGTTCGACCCTGCCGGCTTCTTCCTCGCCGTACGGGGAGACGCGCTGGCGGGCTTCCACTGGACCAAGGTGCACGGCGGCGACGAGCCGATCGGGGAGGTCTACGTGGTGGGGGTCGCGCCCGGCGAGCGCGGAACGGGCCTCGGCCGGGCGCTGACGCTCGCCGGGGTCGCACACCTGCGCGCGCTCGGCCTCGCCCAGGTCATGCTCTACGTGGACGAGGAGAACACGGCGGCGGTCCGGCTGTACGAGTCGCTCGGGTTCACCAGGTGGAACACCGACGTGATGTACCGGCGCTGAACGCCGACGGGCCGGTCCCCTTCAGGGGCCGGCCCGTTCGGTGTGGGAGTGTCCTCTATCCGAGGACGAGGTTGAGGATGAAGTAGCCGATCGCGGCGACGACGGCCGCGGCGGGGATCGTCAGGACCCACGCGGTCACGATGTTGCCGGCGATGCCCCACCGCACGGCCGACAGCCGCCGCGTGGCGCCCACGCCCATGATCGCGGAGGTCATGGTGTGCGTGGTCGAGATCGGCGCGCCGAAGCCGATGGCGGCGGTGTAGAGGACCGACGACGCCGCCGTCTCGGCCGCGAATCCGCGTGGCGGGTCCAGGTGGATGATCCGCCTGCCCATCGTCCGCATGATGCGCCAGCCGCCGGAGTACGTGCCGAGGGAGATCGCCGTGGCCGAGGCCGTGATGACCCACTCGGGGATGTCGCCGTGCGGGGAGGCGTATCCGCCGACGACGAGCGCCAGGAAGATCACGCCCATCGTCTTCTGCGCGTCCTGCAGTCCGTGGCCGAGCGCGATGGCGGCCGCCGACACGGGCTGCACGTACCGGAACCCCCGGCTGGTGCGGTGCGGGTTGGACTTGCGGAAGATCCACAGCAGGATGATCATGATGATGCCGCCCAGGACGAACCCGATGACAGGCGACAGGACCATGGGGATGACGACCTTCTCCACCACCCCCGACCAGTGCACGGTGGCGCTGGCGGCGAGGGCGGAGCCGACCAGCCCGCCGATCAGGGCGTGACTGCTCGACGACGGCAGGCCGAAGTACCAGGTGATGAGGTTCCAGACGATCGCTCCGATGAGGGCGCCGCCCACGATGAGCAGCCCGTGGGTGCCGTCCGGAGCGTCGATGATCCCCTTGCCCACGGTCTGGGCCACCGCGGTGCCGAGATGGGCGCCGATGAAGTTCATCACCGCGGCGAGGAGGAGTGCGATCCGCGGCGTCAGCGCGCGGGTGGAGACGGAGGTGGCGATGGCGTTCGCCGCGTCGTGGAAACCGTTCGTGTAGTCGAACACCAGCGCGATGACGATCACGCCGATGACAAGCGCGAGCTCCACTTAGCTTTCCTTGACCGCGATCGTCTCGATCGTGTTCGCGACGTGCTCGAAGGCGTCGGCGGCGAGCTCGAGCTGCTCGATGATCTCCCGCATCTTCATGACGGTGAGGGCGTCGTACTCGCCGCTGAACAGCTTCGCCAGCAGCCTGCGGTAGACCTGGTCGGCCTGGTTCTCGAGCCGGTTGATCTCGATCCAGTACTCGTTGAGGTGCTGCATCGAGCGCAGGCGCGGCATCGCGTCCGCCGTGAGCTCGGCGGCCCGTTCGAGGACCTCCACCTGGCGTACGACCTCCTTGGGCAGGTGGTCGATCTGGTAGAGGACGATCAGGTCGGCCGCGGCCTCCATGTAGTCCATCACGTCGTCGAGGTTGGACGCGAGGCGGTAGATGTCCTCGCGGTCGAAGGGCGTGATGAAGCTCTCATTGAGCCGGTTCATGATCGCGTGAGTGCGCTCGTCGCCCGCGTGTTCGCAGGCGCGCATCTTCTCGGCCAGACCCTCCCGGTCCGAACCGTCGCTGATGATCTCGACCAGCAGCCGCGATGCGGTGACGAGGTTGTTCGCCGAGTCGGCGAACAAGTCGTAGTAGCTGTCCTCACGGGGCGTGAGACGCAGGCGCACGTCGTTTCTCCAGATGTGCGGGGACGGTCCGCAGAGAAGGGTACGGGTTACCAGTGGAAATGCGAAGTTCAGGCCACGCAAGCCCGCTTGTAACCTACTCTTCCCCTTCTGGCTGCCCAGAACGTCTCCCGTGACACACTTGTTGCCTGAGCCGCTTCAGATCTTGGTGCGGTGGAAGTTCAGGAACGACCTGCTCGGTGTCGGCCCCCGCTGCCCCTGGTAGCGCGAGCCGTACCGGTCCGAGCCGTACGGGAACTCGGCGGGCGAGCTGAGCCGGAACATGCAGAGCTGGCCGATCTTCATGCCCGGCCACAGCTTGATCGGCAGCGTGGCGACGTTGGACAGTTCGAGCGTGACGTGCCCCTCGAAGCCGGGGTCGATGAAGCCGGCCGTCGAGTGCGTCAGCAGGCCCAGCCGGCCCAGGCTCGACTTGCCCTCCAAACGCGAGGCGATGTCGTCGGGCAGGCTGATCACCTCGTACGTGCTGGCCAGCACGAACTCCCCCGGGTGCAGGATGAACGGCTCGTCGCCGTCCGGCTCCACCTGCCGGGTGAGGTCCGGCTGCTCCATCGCGGGGTCGATGTGCGGGTAGCGGTGGTTCTCGAACACCCGGAAGTAGCGGTCCAGCCGCACGTCGATGCTGGACGGCTGGATCATCGCCGGGTCGTACGGGTCGAGCTTCACCCTGCCCGACTCGATCTCGGCACGGAGGTCACGATCGGAAAGCAGCACGGGTGCAAGGCTAGTGGGCCACCTGACCGGCAGGTATCGGGCATCTTCGCGTCGGGACTGCAGGAGCACGCCCCGGATCCGCTACAGTAGGGGCAGCGACGGGCTCCACAGCCGGTCACGCGGGTGTAGTTCAATGGCAGAACATCAGCTTCCCAAGCTGACAGCGCGGGTTCGATTCCCGTCACCCGCTCCACGTACGAAGGCCCAGGTCAGGGAACAAATTCCCGACCCGGGCCTTGATCGTTTTCGAGGCTTTTTGATCTTCGCGTGCCATTAGCGTGCCATTAGCTCTCGTCGAGGCAGCACCCGGAGCCTTCTCTCGTGTCGCCCGGCCACCTCAGAGTTTGATCGAGTAGCTTGCCGATCTCCGTTCGCGAGACCCTTACTCGCATGAGCGAGCACTGCTGTGAGTCGATGACCCGCCGAGTGACGTGGCACTGCGAAGATCATGAGGATCCGTTCGAGTGCCCGGACGCCCTCGTGATGTTTGACGCCAGGTTCCAGGAGTACGGCCTGATCATCCATGACGGCGGGGCCTCGGTCATCGGCATCGCCTTCTGTCCGTGGTGTGGGAGCCGCCTGCCCGATTCCCAGCGTGATCGGTGGTTCGAGGAGTTGGAGCAGCGCGGTATCGACCCATGGGGGGACGAGATCCCCTCCGAGTACGAGGACGGGCGTTGGCTTCACACGTGACCCGGTCAGGGAAGCCGTCAACTCTCGGCACCTCGATCACCCCGCAGGTACCAACGTTGTAGCGGTCCCACCCTCTTCATCGTCGTCATCGCGTCCGACGATCTGGCGGTCGATCGCATCCGTGATCGTCTTGTCGGCACCGCGTACGGCGTGCTGGTAGATCATCGCGGCTCGGACGTTGTCGTGACCCATCCGGGCCATGAGGTCCTTGAGCCCCGCACCGGACCTTGCCGCGAGCATGTTGCCGGTGTGACGCAGATCATGAAAGTGGAGACCGGGGAGACCCATCTCCTTGACCACGTCCACCCAGCGCGTACGGGTGTTGAAGCCGCTACGCCGCAGGGGACCGCCTTTGGCACCGGGGAAGAGCAGCGCGCCCGGATCGTCCTGGACGTAGGTCGCCAGGTGCTCACGCAGGGCTGGCACGATGCCTTGAGGGATGCCGACCACACGCCGACCCGCCTTGGACTTGGGCGCCCCGAGAACCAGCTCCCCGGTGGAGCGCTCGACGAAGGCCGCCCGAACCCGCACGGTCCCGGCGTCCAGGTCAAGGTCACTGCGACGAAGGGCGCTTACCTCACCCCATCGCAGGCTCGCGAAGGCGGCGAGCAGGACCAGGGCGCGAAAGCGTCTGTCCTGTGTGCAGTCGGCCCGCCCGTCCATGCCCATCGCCCAGAGCGCTCGTTCGGCGTCAGCGCGAGTCCGGAAGACCTCGGGATGCGTGCGCATCTCGCCGTGCCGCTGGAAGCGCAGCCGGTACGCCCCGTTCTTGAGCTTGCGGACGTTGCCGACAGGACGACGGCCAACCCGGTCCGCCAGGTCGAAGACCTGAGCGACAGTGAGCACCGGGCGTTCTTGCGCATGCTCGTCGCCGGCCCCGCGGATACGGCACGGGTTGCGCGGGATGATGTGGTCCTCTTCGGCCGCCGTCATCAGCACCGCCCGCAGCAGCCGGTACGCCTTGGCCGCGACCGACACGGAGACACCGTTGCCGAGCAGGTCGGCCCGCCACTGCCGAATCATCGCGGTCGAGAGCTTGCCGAGCTGGGCACCGCCGAGGTAGGGCGTGATGTGCTTCTTGAGTAGCCACGTATAGAGATCGACAGTGCGCGGACGTAGGCCGGGACGCTGGGATATCCAGTTCTCGGCGTAGTCGCGGAGCTTGACCTTGCCGCGATCGGGGTCGGTCCACTCACCCTTGATGATCTGGGCTTCGACGAGGGACAGAGCGCGCTCGGCGTCACCCTTGCGTTCGTAGGTCTCGGACCCTGAGCGCATCTGTCCGTCCGGGCCGGGATAGCGGATCTGGTAGCGCCCGGACGGGAGCTTCCGGATGTTGCCGAAACGGCGGTGACCGTCCTTGTTGGCCATCAGGCCGCCCTCCCGGTGATGTCATGGGCCGTCAGCGGTGCGACCGTGCCCGCGACGACGAAGGCGGTCAGTGCTGTCTCGGAGATGCGGACGTGGCGACCGACCTTCACGAACTCGATGCGTCGTTCGGCCACCAGGCGGCGGACGAAGCGGACCGAGGTGTTCAGGCGGGCCGCCGCTTGCGGGACAGTGAGCAGTTGATCCAAGGTGTTCCTCCTTTCACGCGGCGGACTGAATTGCCGAAAGATCTCGGCCCTCGGCTTGGGCCTGGAGTTGGTTCATGTGGTTGCGCCAGCGCTGGCGTTCGTGGACCGACCGCAGGAGCCGGACGCCGATGGGGGCGAGGTCGGGGTCACCGGGTTTGACCGGTCGCCAGATGTAGCGGTGGGGGTCGACGGGCTCGTCTTCGACGCCGAGGGCTTCCAGGACCCAGGTCCGGCGGTCCTGCTTGTGCTCCGTGAGGGTCTTGTTGGACCACTTGCGCGAGACGAGGACGCGGCGGCCCGCGTAGCCGAGGTGATCGGGCTTGTGCGCCTTACCTCTGCACCGGCCCGGAGCCATGCCGGGTTTGGCGCCCTTGGGCTGCACCCCGTAGCGGAGCCAGTTCGGGCAGGTCGGCGAGCACGGCTCGAACCGCAGGGCGTCGAGGAGCCGTTCGGCGTGTGCTTTGCGGCGTGGGTCGTCGGTGCCGAGGGCGTCGCCGAGGGACTTGGTCAGATACTTCGACAGGTACTGAATCAGTTGGTCGGCGTCCGGGGTTCCGGCGAGGACGCTTTGTATGTCGAGCTGGTCGCCGAAGCGGAGCATGTGCAGGGGTGCGGCCTCGTCGTCCTGATCGAGCCGGTCAAGGGCCTGTTCCCAGGTGGGCAGGACCTCGCCCGTCTCGGGGTCGAGGTAGCCGGCCCCGTCCTCCCACCCCGGCAGGTGGTCACCCTCGAACCGCACTTGGTCAGTCGAGGGCCACCACACTTGGTGGTACGTGGCCGCGATGATCTGCCGCAGCTCTGCCCTCGGGAGGGTGCCGCGGATCGCCATGTGCAGGTGCGGCGCGAGCCGCTTTTGCGGTTCGACGGTGGCGAAGTACTGCACGTCGTATCCGGCGACTCGGCGGAGGTTCTGCACGAAGCGGTCGACGAGCTTGGAGAAGTGCAGAGCGTCGCGAACCGCCCGCGCGTAGTCGTACCGGTCTGGGTCGAGGGGCGCACCCTCCAGCACGCGCCCGTAGGAGGGCAGGGTGAGGGTGACGAACATGGAGGGCCGGTAGGTCTTGCCGTCCGAGCCGGTGAAGGTCCGCCCGAGCGTGGTCTTGGTCATCTGCCGCTTGGGCAGATCCGGGGCGTCCTGCCGCCGCTTGGTCGAGCGCGTGCGCTTGCCGGAGGCGCGGCCGAGGACGTTGCCGCGCATGCCCGCGGCGTTGATCTCCTCGTCCAGGTCCTCGATGGCGGCGTCCAGGTCGGTGGTGTCGCCGCCGGCCTTTTTGACCTCGTCTCGCCAGGCCTGGGCGTCGGCCCGCAGCTCCACGAGGTGACGCTGATACTCATCGGCGTTGTCCGGAAGATTGACCGGCTCGGCCTCCAGATGCCAGCCCTCCCGGCACTGCGCCCTACGAAGCTGCCGGTTGCGCTTGGCGCACGGCGGGCACTTGCTCTCCAAGGTGGCCCCGCACGGCATGTCGATGACCTCAACCTGACCGGTGAGGATGTCCTGCCGTCGCAGGGGCACCGGGCGGATACAGACGCCGTACTGCTTTGCGATCTCTTCCACGACCTCACGGGCCAGCGGTTGAGCCATCCGTACGGCGCGAGGGGTGGAGCGGTCGTGCGGGTTGGTCACCGGTCACCGTCCCAGGAGCAGACGGGGTCGAGGAGGCCGGCCGGGCCGAGGCCATCGACCATCACGACGGCCTTCTCGCCGCACTCGTGGCACTCGACGATGCCGCGCACCGGGTCGAGCCACAGCGTGTCCAGCGCGGTGCAGCCCGAGCAGCGCAGGCCGTCGAGGATGTGAGCCAGGCGCATCATCGGCCCTCCCCCGCGAACTCGGCGACCATCGCGGAGATGTCGGCGTCGGAGACATACGCGGCCCGCACTCGCACCGGATCCGGACTGGTTTCGAGCCGGACGTAGCCGACTCCCGCGCCCAGCTCCGGGACCGGTGAGATGTGATCGGCCAGTGCGCCCCGGTCCCGTGCGCCGTCGCCGAGGACCATGTCCACCTGTTCCGACTCGTCCAGCCGGAGGGCGATCTTGTCGGGGAACAGGTTGCGGATGTTCATGACCTCCTTGCGGGGGTCTTGGAGCGCGGCCATGACCCCGACACCGACCGCCCGGCCCTGGGTGGTGAGCGTGGCCAGGGCCGCCGTGATCCGCTGGCGGAGTTGCTTGTCGGGCTGGTAGGCGGTCAGGAAGGCGACTTCGTCGACGAGCACCAGGACGAACGGGTTAGCAGGCGTCGGGGTGTGGGAGCGCTGGAGGCCGGCGAACCGGTCGGCCCGCTCCTGCATCACCGAGACCGCCTCATCGAGCAGGTCGGCGCACTCCTTCGGGTCAGCCGCATACCGGGAGCCGAACAGCGCCCGGCCGAAGGACAGCTCCATACGCTTGGGGTCGAGCGCCCACACCTGCACCAGGCCCGCCCGCATCGCGGGAAGGAGGCCGCGGATTGTCGACCACAGGTAGGAGCCCTTACCGGCCCCGGTCGCGCCCGCGATCAGGACGTGCGTGCCGTGGACCTTGAGCCGCAGCGGCGTACCGTCCTCGCACCGTCCGATCTCGACCGGCCCCACCGATGAAACATCAGGGATGGGAACGACGGGCAGCGGTTCGGCGAGCGGGTCACACCGGGGGAAGGTGAGCACGAGCCGCCCGGCCCGCGCGACGGCCACCCGGCAGGATGCAGCGCCGAAGCCGTGGGCCAGGTGCTCGATACGGTCGGCCCAGTCGATGACGGCCTGGCCGTTGAGCATCTTCACGCTCACGCGGTCGGCCCACCCGTCGCACTCCACCCGCACGAGGCGAGGGAGGTAGTCGCGGCCCCGGATGTGCCGCCCGAGGCCGGAGACGACCATGACCGGTTGCCAGTGCCGCCGGTAGACGGCGACGAGCCGCCACCAGGCCAGCAGCGGCCAGCCGACCAGGCGCAGGAACGAGGCCCGATCCAGCAGCAGCCACGACAGGCCCGCTGAGGGCAGGAACCCGGCCATGACCAGGGCCAGGCGCCAGCCGTACAGGGTCCAGATCACCCCGAGGCCGACCGGCACGGCCACCGCGACCGGATGCCGCACCACGAGGCGGACCAGGCCCGCGAGCAGGCGCGACAGCCAGATCACCAGGGTGACGATGGCGGGGGTCTGCATGACGGCCGGGCGGAAGACCACGGCGGTGTCTGGGGTGGTGGAGACGAGGTTGCGCGCCTCGTCGCCGGGAAGTTTCTTGAACATTAGGCTTGGTGTCCTCTCAGGCATTGGCGTGTGTGAGAGATCTGAGGGGCCGCTGGGATGGCAGTTCCAGCGGCCCCGTCCTTGTGTCAGGCCGCCGGGCCGGTGGCCTGAGCGTGTTCGGTGTGGTCGGCGTGCAGGCGCTCGCAGTCGGCCAGGTACCGCGCGGCGGCGTTGAAGATCTGCTGGGCGATGTCCAGGTCTTCGGCGGTGACCGGACTGGCCGCCCCAGTGGCCGAGACCGTCACGTCCGCCTCGCCGGACTCCAGGACCAGGTACGGCCGCCCCGACTCCAGCACTCGCGCGCTGACCGCAGTGATCGAGCCGTAGAACGAGATCCCGATCCGGGGACGCTCACCGGGATCGACCGACATCGACAGGTGCGTGTACGGCCGCCAGTTCACGCCGCCGCCTCCTTGCCGCCCGCGTGTCCGGACTTGGCCGGGCCCGTGCGAGGCGGACGCATCTCCCGGACGCGGATGGAGTAGGCAAGGCGGCCGTTTCCGTTGACGTACGGGGTGACGGTGACGCCGCCGAACTCGACCGGCGTGAAGGGCAGGCCCGCGACCGGAGCCGGGGGCACCGGCTGGACCGGGGCGATGATCTTTACGGCGACGGTCTTCTGAGCGGGCTTGACCTGGGGGTCGGCGTCCATGACGGCGATCTGCCAGACCAGTTCGCCGCTCTGCTTGTCGCGCGCCTGCACGAAGCGGCCATTGGTCGAGGCGTCGAAGTCCTTGACCGCCTCCACCTCACCGACGAGGTAGCAACCGTGCGGGAAGACCATGTCGAAGCTGACGGGGATCGGACCTTGTAGAGCCATCGGGCATCTTCCTCTCTCGACTGATAGGCACTTAACCTATCGAGTGGCTTGAGCATAAGAGAGCCCACTTGCTAGGTCAAGTGCCTAAGCTAAGTGGGCTCCGAAGGTGAGGCGTTCCTACCCGATGGGATAGGCATCCTCCAGCTCGTGACGGTCGGCGGGCAGCACGACAGCCAGCACGGCAAGGGGCCGGCCACCGGGGTCGCGCACCGCGGCGTAGACGTCGAGGACCGGCGTGTTCTTGGGCATGCCGAGCTGCTTGACCTCGTCAGGGGTAGGCATCCGGGCTGTGATCTGTTCGATGACGTGATCGAACCGGACGCCCTTACGGGTCTGGATGTGCTCGCGGATGCCCTGGGCCAGCGGCTCGGCACTCGTGAGGTTCGTCCCCTCCGACAGGTCCAGGGGCAGCCACAGCGAGACGATCTCGGAAGGTTCGTCGCCGCGTGAGACAAGTCGGCGACGGAGGAACGCCTTACTCTTGGGCGGCAGGTCGAGCAGAGCGGCGATCCTGTTCGGTACGGCTACCGCGCCGACTTCCAATAGTTCGGCCGAGGGCGTCTCGGCGCTGGTGAGGTAGGCGTGGCCGGGCCGAGGTTGTTCGAGCGAGGCGAGGGCAGGGCGGCCCCGTACGAAACGGCCCTTGCCCTGCTGGGACTCGATCCAGCCCTGTTCCCGGAGCACGCGCAGGGCCGCCACGACGGTCGGACGGGAGACGCCGAACTCATTGATGAGCTGATTCTCGCTCGGCAGGAGGGTTCCGGGAGGGTAGTCCCCTGCTTCGATACGCCGCTGAAGCGTCTGCACAAGCTGTGCATACTTCGGAGGCACGGACTCTAGAGACATCACGACCGTCCAGCAGCCGACAGGTTGTTTTACCAAGTTTGAGCCTAGACCGGCTCGATGCTTCTGTCACCTCGTTCGGCTGCACTCGCAGTCCGGGAGGAGAGAGGTCCGGCAGGACCACACGGGGGGACACGGGGGCGAGTCACTGTGGCCCTGCCGGAGATCAAGAGCGCGACGAGGCAGGGATTGATGGCTGCCGACCCGTCGTCGGCTCACTGCCTCGCCGCGCCCGCTTCAGCGGCAGATGTAGGCGGCTATCGCCTTCGCGGCGCCCTCCAGATCGGACACCGGGTGCCGCCTGCCTGCCGAGTTCCATGAGTAGAACTGGCCGCCGTAGCCAACGAAGACCCACACCGGCATGCCGCGCCCACTTGGCGGGTTGACCATCAGCGCCGTGTTGTTGTCGCGCAGCTCGGCGTTGATGCTGAGCCGGGTCAGCGCGTCACGCAGTCGGATGAGCTTGTCCGCCTCGTCGCTTCGGTTCATGTAGGCCACCGCCGCAACCTCGATCGGGTTCATGTTCCGCTCCCTTCGGCCCGGCCGTTTCCGAGGCAGTCGAGGCACTCCCGCTCCCCACCCGAGTCGCGATCGTCATTGGTTTCGCCGCCGACGACGAGCTGACGGCGTGAATGGCACTGCTTAGTGCCACGTCCCCGACACGAAGGACAGGGTCTTGCCTCGCTGTTCTCGTCTGGCCGGGTCACCGTCGCCATCTCCTCGTTCATCCGGCGTTCCCCGTGGCGGGAAGCCGCTTGACGTACCGTGGTTGGTTGATGGCAAGTCCACCGGCAAAGCGAGCGCGATAGGACCCCCGAAAAGCCCCCCTCTTAACCCCCTGATGACCCCCCGACGGGAGGAAGACCCCGAGATGCCAGACAGCATCCCGAATGTCCAACTCCGCGCATGGCGCAACGCGCAACAGCTCACCCGCGCCGAATTCGCCGAACGGATTAACCGGACCCCTGTGGGCATCAAGGAACACCTCGCCGTCGATGAAGAACGCATCAGGCGATGGGAAGCCGGCGAAGTCTCCTGGCCACGCGCCCCATTTCGACTCGCGCTGACTCAAGCCACCGGACTACAGCCCGAAGATCTCGGCTTCTCCCCCACAAAGAGAGGCAGCGGCAATAGCCGCCTCATTGAGGCACACATCATGCCGGTCGACGCCCTGCGGGCCGAGGCCGACCTGTACGGCACGATGGAACTCGCGCAGCAACTCCAGGCGTCCGATGTCGGCACCGGCACCCTCGAAGCCCTCGCCGAGGCCGTCGACCTCCTGTGCCGCGCCTACCCGGTTGTTCCCGCCGCTACGCTGCGCGACCGAACACAAAAGCGCCTCGCCCAGGTGACCCGGCTCCTGTCCGGCAGGATCACGCTCGACCAGCACCGCGAATTACTGGTCATCACCGGATGGCTTACCGCCCTGCTCGGCTGCGTCCATTACGACCTGGGCGAGCGGGAGGAAGCCGAGACGGCCCGCCAGGCCGCCTACGAGACGGGCCGCCAGGTCGGACACGGGGAACTCATGGGCTGGGCACACGAGATGTCCGCATGGTTCGCCCTTGTTGAAGGCCGGTACGAGGACGTCGTTACCGCAGCCCGTCAGGGCCAGGCCCTCGCCGGCCAATCCAGCGCACAGGTACAGCTCACCTTGCAGGAAGCCCGCGGCTTGGCCCGCATCGGCGACCGCCGCGAAGCCGACAAGGCACTCTCGCGCGGGGCCGACATCCTCGCCAAACTGCCGCTCCCCGAGAACCCTGACCACCACTTCGTGTTCGACCATGCCAAGTGGGTCTTCTACGCTGCCACGGCTTACACCTGGCTGGAGGACAACGACCGAGCCGAGGAACACGCACTGGAAACGATCCAGATGCACACCCGCCCGGACGGTACGTCCAACGCTCCCATGCGAGTCGCCGACGCCCACATAGATCTCGGCATCGTCCACGCCCGACGCGGAGACCTCGATGCCGCCGTCGAGCAAGGCATGGCCGCATTCGACATCGAACGCAAATCCCTCACCGACCTCGTAAACCGAGCCGGAGACCTGGACCGAGTCCTACGCCAGCGCTACCGCCGCGAAGCCCTCGCCGAGGAGTTTCACGAGCGCCTTATTACGGCTCGCCGCGCCTTAGCTACACATCGGCCTGATCTTGTTTAGCAGCTCGACCGCACCAGACCCATGACGTGCAGCCCCTCAACTAGTTGTAAGTTGCTGCAGCATCCCTAGCCCTCCGGACGAAATTCAACACGCTCGGCAAAGAGCCGGAACATCGACTCAAGGGAATTCTCTCTACGAGAAATACTGCCCTTAACGTCAGCATATAGGGTTGCAACCCCACCAACAGTCGGCCCGGACTGCCATGGCGTTAGATCGGCCTCGAATCGGTGACCAAAAACTCCATTAGCCCATTTGATTGCATCTGCACCACTATCCAAAGCAGTGCCCGAGATCGTCGAAAGGCTCGCAGTCAGAACCCATGCGTCAGCATGCCGCGCCAAAGCCCACTCTTGCATATTCATATCCAAAGCATGCCAATGGTCAGCGTTCTCAACCTCCTCCCATGGAGTAATAGGCCTATTTACGTGATCCAACTGACTCATGACCATACTTTGGACCTTGAGTGGACTCAGCGCAGGGTCAAACCTTGCGATGATTAGCGCGACGGTTGCATACGAGGCGCCTCGACGAAGAACTAATGACATCGAGTCACCATTCCATGTGCTGGCCCTGCGAGGTCCGAACTGCGCCTTTAAATCCGCAATCACATAGTAACCTTCAGGCATAAATGCTAGGTGCCCCGGATACTTCATCAAAGCTCCCATAAGTGCCTGATCTGATGTGATGTTCGAAATGTCTTGAATGACGAGCAATAGGCCGACACCAACGAAAGCGCCAGACGATAAAATCTCCCTAACTGCTTTCGATCCCTGTGCCGTCATAAGCACATCGTCAGCATCGTCGATCGCAATCAAGAGTCCAGGCTTTTTCGGAGTGGGAGTACCGTAGCCCCCGTCCTTTTTACGCTCCGAGATCACGTTCAGTGTTGCTTCGAGCACGTGCGTTGCAGCCTCAACGCTTGTAGCAACGGGAAGACCCTTAGAGATGATGCTCCCGATCGTCACCAAATCATTTCTGTTTGTTGGATCAGCCAGCACTACATCGAACACCGCCGAGCCGTAGGCCTCGGCCATCAGCGTAAGAAGAGCACTTGACTTGCCCATTCCTGAATCTCCAATGATAAGAAGAGAATTAACACCCCCAGTCTTAGGATCATTCAGCTGGAGACGAGCAGGAGTGCCATCCTGATATTCGCCATATTGTATTGTTCCTGTGGCGACATCATAGGTCGGAAGATCCGGGTGACGAGGAGGTTCCTCGGCCCTCCGCGCAAATTCTCTAGCTTGCAGGATCCCATTCCTGAGATCGTTATGATCTGATACGTCATCGCTAGCATCAGGTACTACTTCAGGCCTATACAGCTTGATACCGGGCGGTTTACGAATCGCAGGCGCCGCATCACCGAAGATGCGCATTGCAGCACCCGAGTTTTCGGTCAGATTCGCTACAATTTCCCGACCCTCTCGCAACAAAAACGCTCCATAACGCCAGTCACTTATTTCCTTAGCCGAAATACCTCGCAGGACATGCGGAGCAGAGGCCTCGGCAGAGGGAAGATCTTGTGAGATCAAATGACTTTTTGCTGTCGTTGAGACAGATGGTGAGCAGAGGCGCGCCAGGCCATGCCAGCCGCTCAGATGCACATGAAGAAGCCGAAACCTTGCTGATCGCATTTTTCGCATCGCATCAGTAGGTCTCGTTGTTCGCCATTCAAGCAGTTTCTCATTGTAATGCGGAGTGAAGTAAGAAATAAGGCTATGCTCGATTAAGTCGACCGAAGCTTGGAGAAGCCGACCATCCAAGGTCACAAAATTTTCATAGTATCCATACAAATCAGGGCCATTTTCCGCATCGTCGATATGATCGTCATTGATCATCGATATCCGGTCCCACACTAGAGGGACGACGAAAATCTCATAATCACTATCGACGTGATCTTCGTAAATCCTCTGAAGCTTCTTGTGGGCTAGAGTGCGTTCATACGAATTAGTCGAAGCATTGCCACCAAAAGCCTGGCCCGCATAAATGACTTCGTGTTTTGATAGGTCTCCGCGCGCCTCAGCCATGAGAGAGGCGAGTGTCCATGAATCGCCATGGACCAACTCACCTCCTGCGCGGAAGGAAAAATAAGAGCCGTCCGCATAGTCTTGAAAATCGCTAATCTCACCCAGACCTCGCACATCTGCGCCGAGGTTATGGACATGGGCCATACCGGTGACACTGTCGCGAGTGGCGAAGCTGGCGGTGATTATTTGGTCTGCGTACCTAAAAGACCGAGGAATCAGTTTAACGGCTGGGCGCCTAGTGATGAGATACCAATGGCTGGCTTTCAGCGCTTCCGCGAGGCTGGCTGAGTCGAATCTTCGCTGATAGATATGCGCGACATGCAGATGATAGAGCAAAGTACCAGCCATATCCGCCTCCACTGGCAAATGACTCAGCCTCTGGCGCATAGCCAGGCGAGACCCGATAGGTCCAGACCGCGAGTGTACGTTGTGGGAGCGACAATCTGGTGCTACCTATACGGAGAGAGCTCTAGCACCAGCAGCGACGCCCGTGGAAGCGCTAGCAATGGCCCAACGCATCGCACCGGATCGAGAGAACTTGCCGAGTTGCGCCTATAAGAATCAAGGGCGGCGCTCCGCGCCGCCTCGCGGCCCGTCGCCCGCTCGGCGGCCGGGCATGCGGCCTGGAGGCCGGTCCCGCCCGCCGGCGGCTCGGGCCGTCCTCGACGACCTGAAACCTCGCGTTCTCCAGTATCGAAATCACTAACCTGGCAGAATATACACGCATGAACACGACCAGCAACCTCGCAACCTGGATCACACCTGTATTAGGCCTACTAGGAGCATTGCTAGGCGGATTCCTTGTGCCATGGGTTAATACGCGACTCAGCCGATCTGCAGCACGACGCACCGCCTTTGACAACTCCATCTCAGCCATCAGAACGGCTCAGGTCGTGAGGTATCGTCCGGTCAACGTCGGGCCTGAGGCCCTTGGCGGAGATCCTGACCTCGCAAGAGAGTTCTCGAAACACCTTGTAGAACGTAGCGTCGAACGCTTCATCGAGACCCAACAGGCCGCAATTGAATCCATCGCTCAACTTGAGCCTCATTACGTTCTTCGCAGCGCGCCCCGCACCACATGGGAGATCACAGAGCCGGAAGCTGAGATTCTCATCAAGGAACTAACGGCAGCGCGTGACTCCGCGCGATTTCGCCGGAAGAGCCGATCTATGGCCAAACGGGCAACAGTGCCTTCAGTCGTGCCGGACGAGAAAGGCAAAGAGCATCTTGCCTCCGGCGGGGGCGCTCCGGCTCCGGGGTGATCTCCAGGGCCTGCTCAGCGTGACCGGCCGTAGCTGACTGAGGTAGGGGCCTGCTCGCCCCGCCCGCCATCGACCCGGGACAAGCCGAGCAGACCAAGGCCACCGGGTCCAGGTCGTTCGTCCAGTAGGGCGCTCCACCTGGACCCGGTGGCCTTGGCCCGCTTCCCCTTCGGGCGGGTCGACGGCAGACGGGGTGATCAGGAGGCGCGGCATGCGCGGAGCGCGCCAGGCTCGTGCCCGTGGCGTGCCCGTTCGGTTGGCGATCAGTGGGGAGCTGGGGGGACTCACGGTGACTCGACCGCCATAGGCCCAGGTCAGTGTTTGCCCAGCTCAGATGGCGTGATCTTGAAAGACTTCCCAAGCTGACAGCGCGGGTTCGATTCCCGTCACCCGCTCCACTCTCGTCCCGGGCTCTCCCGAGGCGTTGATTTCTCTTCGTCATCATCAATCGGGTCGAGCAGGTCACATGCTCCTTCGATGCCTCCCGAGGAGACCAGGTCTCGGATCGCGGCCGCCATGCCTTCGAACCCGACGCCCCTGATGACGATCAAGTCTGAGCACCAGAAGTACCGGCCATCGAGGCACTCACCAGTACGCGCATCCTTGTCCATGATCTGTTGGATTGCGTCCAGGGTCATGAAGGTCGCATACCGGCGCGAGCCGTCGCGGAAGGTGATTGTCGCGTCTGCCTGGTCAGCAGCGTCCGGCTCGTACCCCTCCCAGGCTGGAATGACCATCTCGAACTCGGGATCCGTGACGCGGTAGAAGGTCCCGTCGAAAGAGATCGTCATGTTGTTTCTCCCGTGGCCGACTGCGCCGTCTCAGCGAGGACGGAGGCCGTTACGTAGAAGCCGTCCGGGGCGATCTGTGTCACTGCATCAAGGTGAACTCCCCGCTCACCCGCAGTGATCACGTGAGCCTCGAAGGACGAGTATCTGAGATCCCGCAACCAGACCCGTTCGAGCTCCGCCGCGAGCTCCACCATCGAACATCCCAGCACCGCCTGGCACGTGGCGGTGATCAGGTTGTTCGTATCGCCGGTACGGCGAACCGACACCTCCTTGATCAGCGGCGAGTGCCACAGGTAAGCATCGAAGTCAATCGCCATGCCGTCCAGGTCATCCCCGGCGCTCGGGAACGACTCGCCCATCACCCGCTGCTTCACCGCGGCGAACTCCGAGAAATCCATCGAAGAAGCGTCCCATCTCCACGTCACGCCGTGATCACCCGTGCAATTAGCATGCAATTAGACAGGGTGACGAGGGGTCAAGCACGGTCACTCTTGACAGGCGTGACGACCAGCTCAGCGGGCCTACGAGGCGTGATCCATGCAATTCCCAAGCTGACAGCGCGGGTTCGATTCCCGTCACCCGCTCCAAACACGAAAACTCAGGTCAGGTGACTCTCCCTTGCCTTGGTCGTGCTGTATCGCCACCGTTTGGCACGACCATCGCAGTGCTATCAGTCGAACCAGACGATCAAGCGCACGCCTTTGGGCCCGAACCGCAGCGCCAACGCCTGCATCACCCCGAAGACGTGGTCCCACCCGGTGCCAGGCCCCAATGCGTCCAGTCGCGTCACGGGGCGATACTCGAGCGTCGCTCCAGAAACCCCCCAGCGTCCCATCGGAGCCTCGACAGGCGAGGCACCCAACGGCGGCGTGCCGTACTCCTCCACGACATCCTCGGGCCACTGGTCATCGACCCGATACCGACTGATCGACGAGCTATGTCGTGGCTGAACATCAAGCACCCCCCGAGCGGCGGGACGCACAGTCATATCCAGATCACGCAGCTCCGCCCATGTAACCCAGGTACAGCCATGTATGGCGGCGTCGATCCGGACGGACTCCTCATAGTCAGTACGGACAGGTTTCGACGCGTCGGCAGGTAGACCACGGCCGGCCGCGACTGGGGTCCAGCCGAGCCGGTTACGAACACCGAAGAGGCAGCCGAACGACTCATAGTCGCGGCCGTCATAGAGCGGGTAGAGGGGCATGGACACCGCCCATGCATCCCAGTCGTACCAGTCCTCGTCAGCGGACGGGTGGCGAGCCTCGATGTAGCCGTAGATGTCGGTGCCCACGCCGACAGGTTAGACATTTTCCAGATCGTCGGCCTTCCTTTATCGCGTGCCGGCAGGTCTTTCTAGTACGACCGTTGGGCCTTGATCGCATGCCAGCTGCGTGCCATTACGGACGGCGATCAGCGGTGAATCGCGGGGACTCACGGTCACTCGCCCAGCCCTGACTTGCACCCCCGTTTTCCCAGCTCAGCACGGCAAGATCAGTAGCCTATTCCCAAGCTGACAGCGCGGGTTCGATTCCCGTCACCCACTCCACGCACGTATCTTGCCCTTCCCTCACGAGGTGGGCGCTTACGGCTATGGTCAGCACGTGATGCTCTCTGACGCCGAGATGGCGGCTCTGCTCGCTCCCGCTGGGCTTCGCTTCATCAGGTGGATGGATCACGGGGAAGTTCGGTTACCTCCACTGCCGCCGGGATACTCCCCTGCAAGCGCGCGCCCCGAGCACGGCCGGTTCGACTCCCATCCCCATGAAGTGGTCGATGTCGATGCCCCTGACATGCCTGACAAGGTCAATGCGAGCTGGTTCCGGATGGCGACGGAGTACGGGCTTTTCAACGATAATCGTGAATTCCTGGTCTGGGTCGACGACGCGGAAACCCATGGAGCAGCCGAGATCGAAACTCGTGGGGCCTGGGCTCTGGTGCAGCTCCTCGGTGAGTGGAATTGGGTCGCATGCGAGATAGAGCAGTTCCGCAGCTGGATAGCAAGCACGTTCACGACACGCTTTGTTCCGGAGTTCACGGTGGCATCCCTAAGCGGACGGACGATGATGAACACCACCGTCTGGGGCAAGGGCACTGTCAGCACCATCGCCATATGCCCTTCCGCGAGGTCTGCACAGGCCGGGCCCTGATCATCCGGCCCGCCATCACCCAAGTAGCCCGGGTTTCATGCAACGGCTCTGACGTAGGTCGGCGGCCACCTGTCGGATCTACGACGCATGCTCTCCGGCGAGAGCTACGGAAGCGGACGTGCCCGTTGCGTGCCCGTTCGGTCGGCGACCAGCGGGAGACAGCGCGAACTCACGGTGACTCCACCGGCGTAGGTCCAGGTCAGAGTTTGTCCAGCTAAGACGGTGTGATCTTGAAAGACTTCCCAAGCTGACAGCGCGGGTTCGATTCCCGTCACCCGCTCCACTTACGAAGGCCCAGGTCAGGACAGATATCCAGACCCGGGCCTTGATCATTGTTACGGGCTTTCCTCACTCGCGTGCCAGTTTCGTGCCAGATCAGTTGATCTTGGCTTCCGTCGCCGCCTGGTCCTCGTCGTCGGTGGCGGAGGCGAGTCCCTGCTTGACGATCTCCCCCATGGCATCGGCTATCGCACGGTCCCTGTCCTTGGCCGCGTGCAGGTAGACCATGGCCGCCTTCGTGCTGGAGTGACCCATGCGGGTCATCAGCTCCTTGAGGGTCACCCCGGTGGCCGCCGCCAGGGTGTTGCCCGTGTGCCGGAGGTCGTGAATATGGATCTTCGGGACTCCGGACTTGGTGAGCGCCTTGGCCCACACCTTCGTGAAGTTGCTGCGCCGGAGCTGTGCGCCCTTCTCCCCCACGAAGACCAGACCATCAGGGGCCTGCTCACTGAACCGCTGAAGGTGCCAGGCGAGGTCACCGATGATGACCTCTGGCAGCGTGACGACACGAGCGCCGGCATCCGACTTGGGCCGCCCGATGATCAGCTCCCCCGTCTTCATCTCGGAGACAGACGCCTCGATCCTCACCGTGCGTGCTTCCAGGTCGAGGTGATGACGCCGCAGGGCCGCAAGTTCTCCCCATCGCAGACTGCCGAAAGTCGCGAGGAGGACCAGGGCACGGAACCTGGGAGGCACGGAGGCCGCCAGGGTGAACACCTCAGCCACGGTCAGGACGGGCCGTTCCTCCGGACGCTCCACCCCAGCGTTCTTGATCCGGCAGGGGTTCTTCTTGATCAGGTCATCCTCAAGGGCGGCGCTCCGCGCCGCCTCGCGGCCCCACGCCCGCTCGGCGGCCGGGCATGCGGCCTGGGGGCCGGTCCCGGCC